>VGCB01000360.1 GCA_016870235.1 Actinomycetota bacterium
GCGGGCACCACCGCCCGACCCGGGACGCCGCGGCGCGCCGATGTCAGGTCACCTTGAAGACGGTGCGCTGGCCCGCCTTGTAGTGGCCGCGGAGGTTGCAGATCAGCGCGTAGCTTCCCTTGGAAAGGGTGAGGGTGAGCCGCTTCGTCGCGCCCGGAGCGATGTCCTCGACCTCGCCGAGCTCGGCGCCACTCGGCACCTTCGCCTTGTCCCCCTCGAGCGGGATCGCACCCGGCGCCTTGCCCCAGCGGATCACCTCGAGCTCGTGCTCGAGCGCACCCGCGTTCCTGACGACGAAGGTCACCTTCCCCGCCTTGGCGCTCGCGGGCGCGACTTTGACGGTGAACTCCTTGAGCGTGACGGTGACCGGCCCTGCGGCTCGGCCCGCCCCGGCGACTGTCGGGATCGCGACGGCCACCGCAGCGACCGCTCCGATCGCGAGCGGAATGATGCGGCGCATACCTCTCCTCCTTCGTTCGTTGTCCGTGCCGCCTAGAGTCTCTGGCTTGCCTGGTCGCACTCTCAATGGGACATTGGTCTGGGCGCCGTCGCGGGGTTTCCGAAGGACGCGTCCGTAGTCGGCCGACGACTGAGGGAGGCCGAGCGTCAAAGCGAACGGCGACTCGTCGGGGCATGTGCTCGGCAAGACGAACACGTGCCGGGGCTGGGACTCGAACCCAGATGTCCCGAGGGACAGCCGCTTTTAAGGCGGCCGCGTCTGACCGTTTTCGCCACCCCGGCGGCGGCTCGCATCGTGCCTGACAGCGCCGGGATCCCGCTGGCCCCGGCGGCCCGGTCGCACCGGCGGTCGTTTACGCTTAGCAGCCGATGACGCACTCGCAGCGTTCCGCCACGTGCACGGCGCCCCGGTGATGACGACCGCCGAGCATGCGGCGTCCGCGCCGCTCGAGTTCGACGCGCCGCTCTTTCGCACGGCGATCGCGCAGTTCGACCAGGCGGTGCCGTTCGCGGGCATCGACCCGGCGATCGCGGAGCGGCTCCGGCATCCCGAGCGGTCGGTCATCGTCAGCTGCCCGGTCCGCCTCGACGACGGCAGGCGGATCGTCCTCCCCGGCTACCGGGTGCAGCACTCGAGCGTCCTCGGGCCGACGAAGGGCGGCATCCGGTACGACCCCGAGGTCTCGCTCGGCGAGTGCGCTGCGCTCGCGGTCTGGATGACGTGGAAGTGTGCGCTCCTGCGCCTGCCCTATGGCGGCGCCAAGGGTGGGATCCGGTGCGCGCCGCGGACGATGTCGAACGGCGAGCTCGAGCGCCTGACCCGACGGTTCACGCAGGAGCTGCTCCCGGTCATCGGGCCCAAGGAGGACATCCCCGCGCCCGACATGGCCACGAACGAGCAGACGATGGCCTGGATGATGGACACCTACTCGATGCAGCGGGGCTACGCCGTGCCGGAGATCGTGACGGGCAAGCCGATCTCGATCGGGGGCTCGGTGTTCCGTCACGAGGCGACGGGCGCCGGCGTCGTGATGGTGGTCGCCCGCGCGTGTGAGCGCCTCGGCTGGGACCTGGCGCAGCAGCGGTGCGTCGTGCAGGGGTTCGGGAACGTCGGCGGGATCGCTGCGCAGGAGCTCGTCGACCGGGGGGCGACGGTCGTCGGGCTCGCGGACGTCTCGGGAGGCTTCCACGCGCCCGACGGCCTCGACGTGCCGACGATGGCGGCGTACGCCCGGGAGCATCGCTCGCTCGAGGGTTGGACGGGGGCGCGTCGCCTCCCCGGCGAGGAGCTGCTCGAGCTCGACTGCGACATCCTGGTGCTGGCCGCCCGCGAGGATCAGGTGCGGGCGGAGAACGCGCCGCGGCTCCGGTGCCGGCTCGTCGCCGAGGGGGCGAACGGCCCGACCTCCCTCGAGGCCGATGCGATCCTCCGCGAGCGCGGCATCCCCGTGCTCCCCGACGTCCTCACGAACGCCGGCGGCGTCACCGTGTCGTACTTCGAGTGGGTGCAGGACCTCGGGCGGCTCTTCTGGGGCAGGGACGAGATCCGGAGCCGCCTCGAGGAGAAGCTCGGCGACGCGTTCGACCGGGTCTGGACGGTGGCGGAGGAGCTCGGCGTGCCGATGCGGACGGCAGCGCTCGTCGCCGGGATCCGGGACGTTGCGGCCGCGCTCGAGGCACGAGGGCTCTACCCGTGAGCCGGGTCCGCGACGCGATGATCACGGAGCCGCGCTCGCTCCCGGCGACGGCGTCGGCGCAGGCGGCCGGCGACGTGCTCACACCGGCGGAGGTGCGGGCGGTCTACGTGGTCGACGGCGACGGTGGGCTCGTCGGGGTGGTCACGCGCAAGACCCTGGTCGCCTCGGTGGTCGCGGCCGGACGCGACCCACGGTCGACGACGCTGCTCGAGATCGCCGAGCCGCCGTACTACACCCTCGACCCGGAGCTCGAGCTCGAGGACGCGTTCCGGTTCATCGAGCAGGCCGACGCCGAGCGCGTGCCGGTCGTCGAGCAGGGCCGGCTGATCGGGGTCGTCTCCCGGGCCGTGCTGCAGCGGCGACTCGCCGAGGACGAGCCCGCCGCCGAGCCGCCGGAGTAGTCCGGGTCAGGCCGCGCGGAGCGGCCGGTTCGCGCCGGGCCTCGAGGAGATCTCGATCGTCGACTCGGCGGCGGCGAACGGGGGCCGCGAGCGCACGGAGGACGCGCCCGGCCACCGCCTCGACGACGGGCACGTGGGCATCGTCGATCGCGACCGCGAACTCGTCGCCCCCAAGCAGCGCGGCCGTGTCGGCGCTCCTCAGCTCCGACGTCGGCCGGGTGGCCGCCTGCCCCAGGAGGCAGGCTTTCCGGTGGATCTCCGCGGCCGAGAGCTGCGTCGGCGAGGCCCTACGCGCCCGTGCCTGCGCCCGCGACGGCGACGAGCGCGGCCGTGGCGATCGCGTCCGCCGAGATGCCGTACTCCGCGTAGACCTCCGGCTGCGAGCCCGTCTGGCCGAAGGCGTCGACCCCGAGCGGGATGCAGTGCGTTCCGAGCGCCGAGCCGAGGAAGGCGAGGGCGTGGGAGGCGCCGTCGATCACCGTGACGACCGGAAGCCCCCGTTCGGCGGGCGCGACGAGCCGCTCGAGGTGCGAGGGGCCCGTGATCGTGCCGCTGCGAAGCGGCGCCGTCCGGTTCGCCTGCCACTCGCGGTAGAGGAGCTCGGGAGAGGAGAGGACGAGCACGGTCGCCTCGACGCCCTCGTCCTCGGAGAGGATCTGCGCGGCCCGGAGCACCTCGGGAACCATGGCGCCGCAGGTGGCGAGGATGACCCGATCCGCGCTCGCGCCCGGCTCGCGGAGGCGGAAGCCGCCCTGGACGACATCGGCGCGGACCGCCTCCTCGCCGCGCCGCGCCACGAGCTCGGCGAAGGGCGTCTGGTCGACGGGCTTCGTCGAGAGCCGCATGTAGAGCGCCTCGCCATCAGGGGTCTGCATCGTCCGGAGCGCGTCGAGGAGGAGCCACTCGAGCTCGCGGGCGAACGCCGGCTCGATGTAGGTGATCCCGGGCGTCTCGATCCCGATCCCCGGGGTCGAGAGCGACTGGTGCGCGCCGCCCTCGCGGCTCAGCGAGATCCCGGACGGGGTGCCCGCGATCACGAAGCGGGCGCCGCAGTAGGCGGAGTAGACGATGCCCTCGAGGCCGCGCATGATGAACGGGTCGTACACCGTCCCGATCGGGAACAGCCACTCGCGCTGGAAGTCCCACGTGAGGCCGAGCTGCCCGAGGAGGAGCATGAGGTTCATCTCCGCGATCCCCACCTCGACGTGCTGCCCGCGCGGGCCGACGCGCCA
>VGCB01000361.1 GCA_016870235.1 Actinomycetota bacterium
CCTTCCAGGCACGGAGCCTTGACAACCCGACCCTCCATATCAGTACACGGGCCCGGCGGGACACGTGCACGGCCTGCGCCTTTCCGTGATAGGACCCCTCTCCCGACCAGGAGGAGCGAGATGGCATCGGTGATCGTGACGGGCGCAGCCGGCGGTCTCGGCGCCGCGACGGTGAGCGCGCTCGCCGCGCGCGGCGCGCGCGTGCTGGCGGTCGACCTCGACCCCGACGGGCTCGAACGGTGCGTCGCCGCCGCGAAGGGCGCTTCGGGCGAGGTCGTCCCCCACGTCGCCGACGTCACCGACGAGGCGGTCGTGGCTGCGACGGTCGCGACGGCCGTCGAGCGGCTCGGCGGGCTCACCGCCCTCTTCAACAACGCCGCGATCGAGGGCCCGATCGCCGAGATCCCGGAGATCGCGCTCGACGACTACGAGCGGGTCATGCGCGTCAACGTCCGCAGCGTCTTCCTCGGGATGAAGCACGCGATCCCGGTCCTGCAGGAGAGCGGCGGCCGCGTCCTCAACACCGCCTCGACCGGCGGGATGATGGGCTGGCCCGGCATCTCCCCGTACGTGGCCTCGAAGCACGCGGTCGTCGGCATCACTCGCGCAGTCGCGCTCGAGAACGCGGGCAAGGGCGTCTGCGTCAACGTGCTCTGCCCGGGCCCGATGGACACGCGCATGATCTGGTCGATCGGCGAGGCGATGGCGCCGGGAGACCGGCCGGAGCAGCAGCGGCTGCTCGAGGCCACGATCCCCGTCGGACGCCTCGGCCGCCCGGAAGAGGTCGCCTCGTTCGCCGCCTGGCTCCTGCTCGACGCCCCCGCGTACCTGACGGGGGCCGTCCTGCCCGTCGACGGCGCGCAGACGGCCGGGTAGGGCCGGGGCGGAGCCCCGGCCCTCTGCCGCGGGTCAGAAGGTGGCGCGGGCGGTGCAGCGCTCGCCCGAGGGGCTCGTCGCGAGGACCGAGACCGTGTCCGGCCCCGGCGCGTTCGAGATCACCCTGCGCACCTCGAAGGAGCCGCTCGGTGGCTGCGTCACCGCCGTGGTGCGCGCGACGACGGTGCCGTTCCGGCTGATCTCGACGTTCCAACTGACGCCGTTCCGGTTCTGATCGACCTCGGCCTCGGCCTCGATCCGGCCGTCCTCGTCGCTCAGCTTCAGCTTCACCGTCGACGCCTGCGTGCAGGTGCCCCGCACGCGGACGTCACCGTCCTTGGCTGCCGCGGCGCCCGCGGCGGTCATGGCGGCGACTCCGATGCAGAGCCCGACGATCGTTCCCTTCGGCATGGTGCGAACCTCCGTGTCTCGTGTGAACCCGACACGTCGATGGTCTGCCGTGCCCGGTCGCAACGGCAATGCGACATTGGTCCCGGTCGACCGCAGGACCATGCGGCCTCGGCCATCATGGGAGCGTGCGACGCACGGACGGCAACTGGACGAGCGGCCTGGGGTCGACGCCGCGCTCCATCCTCGGCCTCTTCGCGGCCGGCACGGCCGCAGCGCTCGCGGTCGCGACCGTCGGCGGCTACTTCGCGCTCCGCTCGGTCGCGCTCGACGAGGCGAAGCGCGACACCCGCACGAAGGTGCTCGAGGCCGGCAAGCTCGTCGAGGCGAGGCTCACCGACACGATCCTCACGGGCGACGCCGACGCGGTCGCTGCGGTCGACGAGGCGGTGCTGACCGGCGTCCTCAGCAGCTCCGTCGTCCGCGTCAAGCTCTGGTCGCGCGACGGGCGCGTCCTCTACTCGGACGATCCGCGGCAGATCGGCGGCGCCTTCACGCTCGACGCCGACCAGCTCGCGCTCCTGCGCGACGGCGGCGCGGAGGTCGAGGTGACCGCGCTCGACCGGCCCGAGAACACGCTCGACCGGCAGGGGGACGAGCTGATCGAGGCGTACACGCGCATCCGCACCCCGTCCGGCGCCCCGATCCTGTTCGAGCTGTACGAGCGCTTCGAGTCGGTCACCGCGGGCGCGCGGAGGCTCCTGGGCGCGCTCGCCCCGCCGATCCTCGCCGCGGTCGGCCTGGTGCTGCTCGTACAGGTGCCGCTCGTCGGCTCGCTCAGCCGCCGGCTCCAGCGCGGGTACGAGGAGCGCGAGGCGCTGCTCGCCGGCTCCGTCGCCGCGTCGAGCCGCGAGCGCCGGCGCATCGCCTCCTACCTCCACGACGGACCGGTGCAGGACATGGCCGGTGTCGCGTTCGGGCTCTCCCCTCTCGCCGAGGCAGCCGCTGCGGCGGGCGACGCGAGGACGGAGGAGACGCTGCGCGGCTCGATCCGCCAGCTGCGCCAGAACGTCCGCGATCTCCGGACGCTGCTCGTCGACCTCCACCCGCCGAACCTCGCCGCTCAGGGCCTGGAGGCGGCGCTGGCGGACCTCGTCAGCCCGCTCGAGGCGCAGGGTGTCGGCGTCACGGTCGCCGTCGACGGCGCCGATCGGCTCGACGCCGAGCAGCGCGCGCTCGTCTTCCGGACCGCGCAGGAGGCGATCCGCAACGTGATCGCGTACGCGGAGCCCTCCGCCGTGCGCGTCGAGCTGACGCGCAAGGCCACCGCCGTCCGCCTGCGGATCGCCGACGACGGCCGCGGCTTCGGGCCGGAGACACGCCCCGCGCGCGCCACGGAGGGGCATATGGGCCTCTCGCTGCTCGAGGAGATCGCGCGCCAGTCGGGAGCGCGCCTCGACGTCCGGTCGGGGATCGGCGCCGGGACGACCGTGGAGCTCGAGGTCCCGTGCCCGTGATCCGCGTGCTCGTCGTCGACGACCACGGCGTGCTGCGCGACGGGCTCGGCCGGGTCATCGAGGCGCAGGCCGACCTCGAGCTCGTGGGCACGGCCGCCGACGGCCGCGAGGCGATCGAGGCGGCGCGCGCCGGGCTCCCCGACGTCGTCCTGATGGATCTCGAGATGCCGACGATGGACGGGATCGACGCGACGCGCGGAATCGTCGCCGAGCGGCCCGGCACGGCCGTTCTGATCCTGACCTCGTTCTCCGACCGGAGCCGCATCGTGAGCGCGCTCGACGCCGGCGCCGTGGGCTACCTGTTGAAGGACGCCGCCGCCGACGAGGTGGTCGAGGCGATCCGCACCGCCGCCGCGGGCGGCTCGCCGCTCGACCCGCGCGCAGCGCGGTCGCTGATCGAGGCGAAGACCGCGCCCGACCCGCTCGAGTCCCTCTCCGGCCGCGAGCGCGAGGTCCTCGGCGCGCTGCTCGAAGGGCTGCCGAACAAGCTGATCGCGCGCCGCCTCGGGATCAGCGAGAAGACCGTCAAGACCCACTTGACGAACGTCTTCCGACAGATCGGGGTCACCGACCGTGTCCAGGCCGTCCTCTGGGCCGAGCGGCGCGGGCTGCGGGCGGGGTCGGGTCGGTAGCGGAACGGGACCAATGTCTCATTGCGCCTCCGCTCGCTCGCACCGCACACTCCGAAACGTGGTGTCAGTCCGAACGTACGGGGCGTTCGACCGCTCTCTCCTGCTGCTCGTCGCGATCGCGATCGCGCTGCTCGTGCTGGCGACGCCGCCGCTCGCGGCAGCCGGCGACGGGTCGAACAGCGGCAGCGGGAGCAGCAACAGCGGCAGCGGCAAGGACGCGACCGACGACGGTGACCCCGACGACGACCAGACGGACACGGTCGAGACCGCGCCGGCGCCGGCACCGCCGCCGCCGAAGCGGGTGGACGTCCGCGCGACCGGCCGCTGCGGCAAGGGCGCGACCGCGCGACTCCGGCTACGCGGCGAGGACGGCGTCATCGCCGTCCGCTTCCGG
>VGCB01000362.1 GCA_016870235.1 Actinomycetota bacterium
GTCTGGGCTGCGCCACTGCGGTAGCGACTCGGGGCGGCGGCCGCCGCCGATACCGTGACCGCATGTGTGGGCGAAGGCAGCGGCTCGGTGTGCTCGCCGCCGCGTCCGCCGCTGCGCTCGCCGTCGCCCCGGCCGCCGCCGCGCACGGGGACGAGGTACCGGCGTCGGAGGTATGGACGCGCTGGACGTTCGAGCCGATCCCCGTCGTCGCGGCCGCCGTCGCGGTCGCGTTCTTCCTGCAGGGCTGGCTCCGGCTGCGCGGCCGCGGACGGCTCGACCACGCAGGCTTCGACCGGCTCGGCCTGTTCCTCGCCGGCGTCGTGGTCGTGCTCCTCGGCATCGTCTCCCCACTCGACCCGATCGCGGAGGAGTACCTCCAGTCCGCGCACATGCTGCAGCACGTGCTGATCGCTGACATCGGCGTCGCGCTGATCGTGGTCGCGATGCGCGGACCGCTGACGGTGTTCTTCCTGCCGCGACCGGTGCTGATCGCCCTTGCCCGCTCGCGCCTCGCACGCGGCGCCGCACGGACGATCACCCGCCCGGCCCTCACCGTCGGGCTCTGGACGGCCGCGCTCGTGGTCTGGCACGTCCCCGCGCTCTACGAGCGGGCCCTCGCCGTCACGTGGGTGCACGACCTGCAGCACGTCTCCTTCATCGCGGTCGGGACGCTCGTCTGGATCCAGCTCGTCGATCCGACTCGCCATGGCCGACTCAGCCTCGGCGAGCGGATCGGCCTCGCCGCGATCGTGTTCTGGGTCGGGCAGATCCTCGCCTACGTGATCGTCTTCGACCCGAGCCCGCTCTTCTCGGCGTACACCGAGCAGGACGAGCGGCTTCTCGGGCTCTCGGCGCTGACCGACCAGAAGATCGCAGGAGCGCTGATGATGGTCGAGCAGCTCTTCACGGTGGGCGTGTGCCTGCTCGTCCTGATCGGGCAGGCGCGGCGGCAACGCGCTGCAGCCGGCGCCCGCCCGGACGAGATCCCGGCGGCCTGATGTCCCCTGCTCCGTGGTCGATGTCGTGGGAGCCGCTCTTCATCGTGCTCGGCGTGCTCGCCGCGATCGCCTACGTCCGTGCCTGGCGACGCAGTGACCCGAGGCCGTCACGCCGGCGGGCGTGGGCGTTCGGCGTCGGGATCGCGCTCGTGGTCGTCTCGCTCAACTCGCCGATGGAGACGATCGCGGTCGAGTACCTGCTGATCTTCCATCTGCTCCAGAACGTGATCATCGCGGACTGGGCGCCGCCGCTCCTCATCATCGGGCTCGCGCCCGCGATGCGCGCTGCGATCGCCTCCCGCCTTGGAAGACCGTTTGCGATCGTCACCCGCCCGCAGATCGCGCTGCCCGTCTGGCTCGTCGGCTGGTACGTGATCCACCTCGGCGGCGTCTACGACTTCGCGCTCCGGAACCCGGTGCTCCTCAACCTCGAGCACCTGTTCATGATCGCGATCGGCCTCGTCTTCTGGTGGCCGATCATCTCCGACGCTCCTGCGGCGGCGGGGACGCTCGTGCGCATCGCATACGTCTTCTCGGGGTTCGTGCTCTCCGCCTTCCTCGGCCTGGCGCTGACGTTCGCGCCGTCCTTCTACGACTACTACGCCACGCGCCCGGAGCGCTTGTGGAGCATCTCCGCGGACGCCGACCAGAACCTGGGCGGGATCCTGATGACGTCGGAGCAGGCGATCGTGCTGTTCGCGGCGATCGTGTGGCTCCTGATGAAGCTCTTCCGCGAGGAGGACGAGGCCGAGGCCCGGCTGCGCGCCGAGCAGCGCTCACTCGTGACCGCCGTCGAGAGCGGCGAGCCTCCGGCAGCCGAGCCCGACGCGCGGTAGCCGGCTAGCTCCTGACGGCGCCGCGCACCGTACCGGTCTGATCCTCGCCGGTCTGCTGGAAGAGCTCGACGACGTAGCCGTCGGGGTCGCGGAAGTAGGCCTGCAGGACGCCGTCGCCGCGACGCATCGGGCCGGCCGACGGCTCGAGCCCGAGGCCGCCGATGCGCTCGAGCTCGTGCGCGAGGTCGTCGACCACCAAGGCGAAGTGGGTCGCGAGCCCGCTCGAGAGGCTCGGCCCCGGCTCCGGCTGAGTCTCCTCGAGCGTCGTGTCCTCGCGAGCGATCAGGTGGATCTCGTCCCGGCCGGCGCGAAACCAGGCGCCGGCGAACGTGAAGCTCGAGGGCCGCGGAACCTCCTCCAGCGTCAGGACGGTCCCTTGAAACGGCGCGACGCGTCGAGGTCGTCGACGACGAGCGCCACGTGCTGCAGGGCTCGGATCACCGTTGCACGATAGGCGATCGCAGGAGGCGCCCGCGCGATTCGCTGGAACTCCGCGATGCCAGTCGCGCTCGATACCCTGCCGCAGCCGTGAGAGAGAACGAGGAACGCTGATGCGCACGGTGCGGTACGTGCGAAGCGGTCGCATCCGGATCGCCGTCGAGGCGGCCGACGCGCGCTTCGAGGAGGTCCTGGAGGCGTCCGCGATCGACGTGCTCGGATCGGGCTCGACGCCGTCTGGCGTCTCGGTCAAGATCGTCGACGACGTCGCGCTCGAGCTCGAGGACGCGCTGCTCGTGACGCCACTCGACCCACCCGAGGTGTGGTGCGCGGGCGTCACGTACGAGCGCAGCCGGGAGGCGCGGCACGACGAGGCGGTGATCAAGGACGTCTACTCGATGGTCTACGACGCGGAGCGGCCCGAGCTGTTCCTCAAGGACGCGATGTGGCGGCGCACCGTCGGTCCCGGCCAGCCGATCGCCGTGCGCTCGGACGCGAGCTGGAACGTGCCGGAGCCGGAGATCGGGCTCGTGCTCGGACAGCGCGGCGCGATCCTCGGCGTCACGATCGGGAACGACGTCTCCTCGCGCGACATCGAGGGGGCGAATCCGCTCTACCTGCCGCAGGCGAAGGTGTACGCAAGCGCGTGCGCGATCGGGCCGGCGATCTACGTGCCGTCGTCGCCGGCCGAGACGTTCGAGGTGCACATGCGGATCTCGGACGCGGAGGGACGCGACCTCTTCCACGGCTCGACGTCGACGTCGCTGATGCGGCGGAGCTTCCAGGAGCTCGTCGAGTGGCTCGTCCGCGACAACCCTGTCCCGCCCGGGACCGTGCTCCTGACCGGGACCGGGCTCGTCCCGCCCGACTCCTTCACGCTCGAGCCCGGCCACCTCGTCGAGATCCACGTGCCCCAGATCGGGACGCTCGCGAACCCGGTGGTGTCTGCGGCGACCCTCGTTTGAGCCGAGCGCGTGCTCGCCGACGTTGGCGAGGAGGACGATCGACGCCGGTCGACTCGCGCGGGCAGCCTCCAGCCTCGCCGCCGTCCAGACGTCGCCGAGCACCCAGAGCGCGACGGACGGGTCCGTGGCGAGGCCACCGCGCCGATCCCAGGCGACGAGCAGGAGCGTCGGGCCCGGCAGCCGCTCGCGGTCGAGGACGACGCCCTCGTCGACGAGGTCGTTACGAGAGCGCGACCATCTCCTCCACCAGGCTTGCGAGACGGGCCAGCGGGGCGGACGCGGCCCGCGGCGTGTCCGGCTCGTCGTCTGCGGCGCGGAGGTCGCGGAGGACGTCGGCGTACGACGCGCGAAGGGTCTTCGTCGTGTCCCGCCGCGTCTGCTTCGCGAAGGCCGCGGCCGCCCGCTCGAGCGCCCTCAGCTCCGCGCCGACGTCCTCGGGTCGCTCGACCACGCGGGCGAGCGCGAGCGTCGTCCGCTCGACGATCTCGCGCGCGCCGCCGGCGCCGCGTTTCCGGGACCACCCG
>VGCB01000363.1 GCA_016870235.1 Actinomycetota bacterium
GCGACGAACACGACCTTCCCGAGCTCGGCGTCGGCCCGAATCGT
The DNA here is from genome assembly GCA_016870235.1 of Actinomycetota bacterium. Next base: position 45 of record VGCB01000363.1, read on the forward strand.
GTCGCCCTCCTCGTAGCGGCCCTCGAGCAGCTCGAGCGCCAGCGGGTTCTCGAGCAGCCGCTGGATCGCCCGCTTGAGCGGACGGGCACCGAACGCGGGGTCCCACCCGGCCTCGGCGATCAGCTCGGACGCCTCCGGCGTCAGCTCCAGCTCGAGCTTCCGCTCCGCGAGCCGCGACCGCAGGCGCGCCAGCTGCAGCTCGACGATCTCGCCGATCTGCTCCCGCGTCAGCGGGTCGAACACGACGACCTCGTCGATGCGGTTGACGAACTCGGGCGCCTAGCGCAGGGTGAGTCGCCGACAGGCTCGGGATCTCGCGCGGATCGGTCCGCGATGCCCTGCGGAGGCTCGGTGGATGACGGACTCGTCGAGTTCCAGGTCAACCGCGGGTTCTTCGTCGCCGATGTCGGCCTCGATGCGGTGCGGTAGCGCCTCGAGGCCAGGCTCCTGTTCGAGCCGGCCCTCGCCTGGCGGCGACGCGGCGGACGGACGACGATGTCGCAACGCTCCGGGCGGCGATCGCGGCCGAGGAGGCGGCGACGAGCGCCGACGCGGCGCACAACGCGAGCCGCGCCTTCCATCGGGCGCTCGCAGCGGCCGCGCGCAACGAGGCGTTCCCGTGGGTCTTCGACGGCTTTGGATCGCCGACGTGGAGCGTAGGCTCCTGGCGCCACGGCACGCCCCGACGTGGCAGGCGGCCGACGTGAGCGAACACCACGCGAGCCTCGACGCAATCGAGCGACATCAGGCTCAGGAGGCGCACGACCTCGTCGCCGGGCACGTGGCGAAAGCGCTCGCATACTGGCGCACCGGGAGCGGCGACGCAGAGCGGGCGCCCCGACGCATCGGGGACGGCGATGGACCGCATCGGGAACGTCATTGGACGGAGCGGCGCCAGACTCGTAGGATCGGCCGGTGCGCCAGCGAGCGTTCGTCAGCACAGCGTGCGTCCACGCCGCGACCTCCACGTCAGGCGCCCGCCGGCCCGGTCGCCTCGGGAGGCTCACGGGTCGACCACCCGTGAGCCGATGACCGGAGACGCGATCCCCGAAACCACCGCCGGGCTGGACCCGGCTCGACGGCTGCGCATGCTCGCCCTGCTGCGGCCGTCGCGGTCGCTACTCCGCTTCCTCGGCCGCCGCTTCGCGGGGATGATCCTGCTCCTGTTCGGGGTGACGGTCGTCGCGTGGGCTCTGACCGGGCTCGTCCCGGGCGATCCGGCGGCGGTGAACCTGGGTGAGGAGCGCTCGCAAGATCCCGAGCTCGTGAAGGCGTTCCGCGAGAAGTACGGTCTCGACAAGCCGCTCCCGGTGCAGTACCTCGTCTACCTCGGGAACCTGCTCCAGGGTGACTTCGGCACCTCGCTGACGTCGTCTCGGCCGGTGCTCGACGACCTCCGCCAGTACGCGCCCGCGACGGCCGAGCTGGCGATCGCCGCCTGTTTGCTCGGCTTCACGGTAGGCGTCACCCTCGGCGTCTGGGCCGCGCTCCGCCGGAACCGACCGGCCGACCACGCTCTCCGCGTGTTCTCGCTCGCGGGCCTCTCGGTCCCGAGCTTCTGGATGGCGCTCCTCGTCCTCTACCTCTTCTTCTTCCGCCTCGGGATCGCCCCGGGCGGCGGTCGGCTCGGCATCGAGAGCTCGCCACCGCCGAACACGACGGGCATGTACACGGTCGACGCGCTCATCGCCGGCCAGTGGTCGACGTTCTGGGACGCGCTCTATCACATCATGCTGCCCGCGCTCGTGCTGGCCGCGGCCGTCGTCGGCTACATCACGCGGTACACGCGCTCGGCCGTCCTCGAGGTCGCCTCCGAGGACTACGTGCGGGCGGCCCGGGCGAAGGGGCTGCCGGAGAGGACGGTGATCTTCCGTTATATCCTCCGCGCTGCCGCACCGTCGATGATCACCGTCCTCGGCCTCGCCTTCGCCAGCATCCTCACGGGCGCTGTGCTCGTCGAGGCGATCTACGGGTTCACCGGCATCGGCATGTACGGCTTCCGCGCGTCGGTCGGTCTCGATCTGCCCGCGATCGCGGGCGTCAGCATCTTCATCGCGGCCGTGTACCTCGCGATCAACTTCGTCGTCGACGTCCTCTACGGCGTCATCGACCCGCGCATCCGGATCACGTGAGCACACACGACGTCACCGCCGGTACGCAACGGTCCGCCGGACCCGGTTGGCGCGGTCGGCGGCTCGTGTCGAGCCCGGCGTGGCGACAACCGCTCGCGGTCGTCGGCGGCATCGTCATCCTCGCCTGGATCGTCGTCGCCATCTTCGCGCCGTTGATCGCACCGGCCGACCCACTCGCCCAGGACCTCGAGCCGCTCAAGGGGCCGTCAGGCGACTTCCTGTTCGGCACCGACGAGCTCGGCCGCGACGTCCTCAGCCGCGTCCTCTACGGCGCCCGCATCTCACTACCACTCGCCGCGCTCCTCGTCGCCTGCTCGGTCGCGATCGGGGCGACGCTCGGGGTCATCGCAGGGTACTTCCGCGGATGGGTGGACGGCCTGATCATGCGCGCGACCGACCTCGTCTTCGCGTTTCCGGCGATCATCCTCGCGCTCGTCATCACGGCGGCGCTCGGCCCCGGTCTGACGAACGCGGTGCTCGCGCTCGTGCTCGTGTCGTGGCCGGCCTACGCACGTGTTGTGCGCGGGCTCGTGCTCTCGATCGGCGACTCCGACTACGTCGCCGCCTCCCGGCTGCTCGGCGCCTCGGCTCGAAGGTCGATCGTGCGGGACGTGCTCCCGAACTTCGCGGGGCCGATCGTCGTCCTTGCGATGCTCGACATCGGCGGCGCGGTGCTCCTCCTCTCGGGCCTCTCGTTCCTCGGCCTCGGGGCACAGCCGCCGGACCCCGAGTGGGGCCAGATGGTGTCCCAGGGAACTGACTACTTCCAGTTCTGGTGGATGAGCACCTTCCCGGGCCTTGCGATCTTCACGGTCGTCCTCGCGTTCAACTTCGTCGGCGACAGCCTTCGCGACGTCTTCGACCCGCATGCCGTGGGAAGCGAGCGGCGCTGATGGCACTGCTCTCGGTCGAGGACCTGAGGGTCCGCCTCCCCGGCCCCGCAGGCCCCGTGACAGTGGTCGACGGGGTCAGCTTCGCCGTCGACGAGGGCGAGATCTTCGGCGTCGCCGGAGAGAGCGGCAGCGGCAAGACGATGTCGTCCCTCGCGCTCCTCCGGCTCCTGCCGCGCGGGGCGGCGGTGGAGGGACGCGCGCGCTTCGGCGACGTCGACCTGCTGGCTCTGAGCACGCGGGCGCTCCGCGACCGCCGCGGCCGCGACCTCGCCATGGTGTTCCAGGACCCGATGACCTCGCTCCACCCCATGCTCTCGATCGAGCGGCAGCTCACCGACCACGTGCGCCACCACCTGGGAATCCGGCGCCGCGAGGCACGGAGGCGGGCCGCCGACCTGCTCGCGCAGGTGCGCATCCCCGACCCCGAGCGCGCCCTCACCGCCTACCCGCACCAGTTCTCCGGTGGTATGCGACAGCGCATCGCGATCGCCATCGCCCTCGCCTGCCGGCCCTCGCTCCTGATCGCGGACGAGCCGACCACCGCGCTCGACGTCACGGTGCAGGCGGGGATCATCAGCCTCCTCTCCGACCTCCGTCGCGAGACGGGCCTCGCCGTGATCCTGATCACTCACGACCTCGGCGTGATGTCGGCGGTGGCGGACCGGCTCACCGTGTTCTACGCCGGCCGCG
>VGCB01000364.1 GCA_016870235.1 Actinomycetota bacterium
TCGCCCGAGGAGAGGCCGATCGTCAGGCGCCCCCCGGTGGGCAGACGGCCGTCGAGCAGGAGCTCGTGCTCGGCGGTGGCGGCCGTGTCGACGAGCCCGCGCCCGTCGATCAGCCAGCCGTTCGTGAACATCCGCTCGCCGCGCGCGTTCTCGTACAGCAGCAGATAGAGCGCCTCGTCGGGCAGCTCGCACCCGCAGAAGATGTGCATGCCGCGACGCGCGGAGCCCTCGTGCTTGCGGAGCCCCCAGCCGCGGTCGCGGAAGCCGAGCACGCTCTGGTAACGACGTTCCTCGCCGTCGGCGACGACGACACCGGAGTAGCGGCCGGACTGGAAGAAGTTCATGTAGTCGGTGACGACCTCGCCCTTCACCTCGATCCGGTTCCGGCCCGTGGGGACGGCAGGGAAGCGGGCCTCGAAGGTGAGGTCGAAGGCGAAGGAGCAGGCAGGGTCGTCGAGCACGAGCCGGACCGTGCGAAGCGGCTCGACCGCCTCGATCCGGATCGGGCCGACGTCCGGCCGGTCGGGGTCATCGCCGAACGCGAACGGCTCGAGCGTGCGTCGGGCGTGCTGGACGTCGCCGGTGTTGAGCCCGGCCTTGGCGGTTCGCCGCCCCGCGAAGGGGTTGAGCGCTCGCCCCGCGCCGAGCACCCACCCATCGCCCAGGTGGACGAGGTGCCAGCTGCGCTCGGCCCAGGCGGGATCCTCGTACGCGGCGGTCGCAGCGGGCGCGACGGCCTGGTGGGTGTACGACTCGTCCGGAGCCGTGATCGGTGCGGCGAGCCCCGCGCGCCCGGTCATCGGACGGCCAGCCCCGCCTCGCGGCCGGAGGCGATGGCGTGCGGCATCAGGTTCGCCGCGACCACGTCACCCGCCGCCAAGGCCTCGATCCCGGCGGCCCGCAGCTCCTGCAGGAGCGCGTCGTGCGGGGCGAAGCCGGTCATGATCACGAGCAGCTCTGCCTCGATCTCCTCGATGCGTTCGCCGTCGAGCGACCGGATCGTGACCGAGCTCGGCGTCACCGCCTCGATCGAACCTCGCACCTCGAGCCGGAAGCCCGGGTAGCTCGCGAGCCGGCTCCAGACAGCGTCACGCTGGAACGAGCGGAAGAGATCCGGCGCGAAGCCGGGATGGCTCGTGACGAAGACGACCTCGGTGCCGTTCTCGAGCAGGCGCTCCGCCGCGCCGACGGCCTGGTAGTTGCCGAGGTCGTCGAAGACGACGGCCCGGCGGGGTGCGGGAGCGGTGCCGTCGAGCACCTCGAGCGGCGTGACGACGTTCGGCAGGTCGATCCCGGCGACGCGGTGTCCCGGCCGCATCCGCTGGATGCCGTCTCGCCGGGGAAGCGAGCCCGTGGCGACGACGACGACATCGGGTGCCTCGTCGCGGACGGTTTCGACCGTGACGGCCGAGCCGAGTCGCTTCTCGACGCCGAGCCGGTCGAGCTCCTGCCAGAGCCAGTCGCCGATCACCCCGATCTCGTCACGGAACGGGGCCGTGCGATGGACGCGCGGGAGACCGCCGGGGGCAGCGGCTGCCTCGTGGATCGTGACGCGATGCCCGCGGAGCGCAGCCGTCCGCGCGGCCTCGAGCCCGGCCGGGCCGGCGCCGACGACCATGACCGTCCGCATCTCCCCCTCCGGCTCGAGGACCGGCGCGTCGAGCTCGTTGCCGGCGTCGGGGTTGACCGTGCATCCGGTGACACCGACCGCCGCCCCGAGGGCGAACCGGCGGCCGACGCAGCCCTCGTTGCAGCCGATGCACGGCCGCACCTCGGCCTCGCGGCCCTCGACGCTCTTGCGCACGAGCTCCGGGTCGGCGAGCATCGCGCGCACGAACGAGACCATGTCGGCGGCCCCGCTGGCGATCACTCCCTCGGCCTCGGCGAGCGTGAGGAAGCGGCCCGTCACGATCGTCGGCACCTTCGCCGGTCTCGTCGCCGGCTCGGCGGTGGCGATCTCGTAGCAGTGCGGCTCGTGCATGGCGCCGATCATCTTCGAGAAGGCGAAGTAGCCGCCCATCGACACGTTGACGTAGTCGATCAGGCCCTCGTCCTCGAGCCAGGCCCGCACCTGGGCGACGTCCTCCGGGGTCAGCCCTCCCTCGACCGCCTCGGGTGCGATGCGGATCCCCGCGATGAACCCGCGGCTCGTGACGCTGCGGATCGCGGACATGACCTCCCGAGCGAACCGGTAGCGATGCTCGAGCGTGCCGCCGTAGCCGTCCGTGCGCTGGTTCGTCAGCGGCGAGAGGAAGGAGCAGACGAGGTAGGTGTGCGCGCCGTGCACCTCGACCCCGTCGAGCCCCGCGCGCTCGGCCCGCGCCGCTGCCTTTGCGAAGCCCTCGACGACGTCGTCGATCATCGCCTGCGTCATCGCTTGCGCCATCTTCCCGTGGATCGGATCCGCGATCGCCGAGGCGGCCCAGGAGGGGCTGCCGTCCGGGGGGAACGCTTGGCCGCCGCCGTGCCAGAGCTGTGGAAGCACCCTGACGTCGTGGGAGTGCATCCGCTCGGCGATGCGCCCCCAGCCCTCGACGATGTCGTCCCTGAAGGCCCAGAGCGGCCCCGGGCTCGACGGATGGACACCGCACGTCTCCAGGAAGAGGGAGCCGACCCCACCGCGGGCGCGGGCCTCGTGGTAGGCGATCAACCGGTCGGACACCTTGCCGTCGACGCCGTACCCGGTCCCGTGCGCCGTGCGCGTGATCCGGTTCTTCCAGACGGAGCCGTTGACCGTGATCGGGCTCATCGCGTGCGGGTAGCGGTCCATGCCTCGGCCTTCCTCTTTCGTCGTTCCGACGACTCTAGACCGCCCGCACGGATGTGGGGACAGTCCCCTTCCACAGGCGGCAGGCCGAAACGGACGTGCGCGGTCGCTGGGGACAGACCCCTTCCACAGCCCGCATCGGCCCTTTCGGCAGGGAGTCGTTGTCCCTCCCGGACAGGGGCAGTCGTCCGTCTCGGACAGCCATGGGGACAGTCCCCTCCCACAGGGCCCCTTGTCCGATCGGGACAGGTCAGCGGTGTGCGAGGATGGACGACGTCGAGACGGAGGAGCCGTGCGCGAGGCGATCGAGGACGTGATCATCCGGTACGCCTGGGCGTACGACGAGGGCGAGGTCGAGGTCGCAGCCGGCCTCTTCACGGCGGACGGGACGCTCGAGGTCTCGGTGCCGGGCGTCGCGCCGGCCGTCGGGCGGGAGGCGATTTCAGGCTTCCTCGGCGCGGCGCGCGAGGGCCGGCGCGAGCGTGGCGAGCAACCGCGCCACCTCGTGAACAACGTCCGGATCGTGGCCTCGGCGGCCGGTGAGGCACAGGTCGTCTCCTACATGACGCTCGTCGTCACGCACGCCGACGGTCGCGCCGTCGTCGACTGCGCGGGCACGTACACCGACCGCTTCGTGCTCGAGGAGAACGTCTGGAAGCTCGCGCGCCGCCGGATCGACTTCGACCGAGACCGAGACCGCGTCAGAACGTGATCACGAGGCGGCCGCGGACGCCGCCGCGCTCGAGCCGCTCGTGTGCCTCCCGCGCGCGCTCCGGCGGGAACGTGTCGGCAACGCGAAGCGCGAGGCGTCCGCCCTCGACGAGGTCGGCGAGCGCGGCGAGCTTCCCCGGCACCCGCAGATAGTCGCGCACGCTGACCGGCAGGATCTCGATCCCCCGCTCCGGCTCACCGGCGAAGGCCCGCACGACAGCCACGCGGCCGCCGTCCCGCACCGCCGGAAGGACGCCGGCGCC
>VGCB01000365.1 GCA_016870235.1 Actinomycetota bacterium
AGCACCGCGAGGACGAGGGCAACGAGGAGCTCTACATCGTCCTCCGCGGCCGAGCCCGGTTCGAGATCGACGGCGAGAAGGTCGATGCACCTGCCGGGACGCTCGTGTTCGTCCGACCGGAAGGCAACCGCACCGCGTACGCGCAGGAGGCGGGGACGACGGTGCTCGCCGTCGGCAGCACGGTGGGGCGACCGTACGAGGCCGGCGGCTGGGAGGTCTGGGCGGAGTTCCATCCCGCCTACGCAAGCGGTGACTACGAGGGCGTGATCGACCGGGCCCGCGAGACACTCGAGGCGAGCGGGTATGCCACCCCGCTCTACAACCTGGCCTGCTGCGAGGCGCTGGCCGGTCGCCGGGCGGACGCGATCGGCCACCTGCGTACGGCCTTCGAACGGCGACCGAGTCTCCGCGCCGTCGCAAAGGAGGACACCGACCTCGACCCGCTTCGCGACGAGCCGTCCTTTCGCGAGCTCCTCGGCTAGCGGATGAGGCACCGCCATCTCGACGTGCCGGAGGGGACGCCGGTCGCGGAGCTCGGGCTCGCAGCGATCGACGACATCCTCGACCGAGGCGATCTCGACGATTGGAAGCCGCTCCTCGTCGAGATCGCGCGTGACCCGTGGGGCGTCGTCGCCGAACGCGTGCTGCACGTCGTCCACCACCACCGCATGTACGGCACGACCCCGCTCTTCCGCGGTTCGTGGAGCGCCAGCGCGCGGGCGACCCGATCCCAGCCATCGGCCCCGAGCTCCGCCGCCTGCGCGAGGAGCGCGGGCTGACGCAGGCGGAGCTCGCCCGCCGGCTCGGGATAACGCAGCCGGAGGTGTCGCGGCTCGAGCAACGCAACGACGTCCGCGTCTCGACTGCGACGTCGTACGTTCGCGCTCTCGGCGGAGAGCTGAGGCTCGTAGCCGACTTCGGCGGGAGCACTTTCACTGTCGACTCCCCGCCTGGCGCACGAACCCAAAGTCGGTAGGCGACAACCGGCTCGCATGCGCGAGTGTTCGGTAACGACCCATGACCACGTCACTACATCGACCACGGCGGCTTGGGGTCGTCGTTTCGTTCGTGCGCGGCGTCGATCGCCGTGTCGCCACGGAGGGCGTGCAATCCGTACGCCGCTAGTGTCAACGAGGAGACCAGGGCGCACGCGCCCCACCCTTGATGCCGGGCGCCCAATACTGCACCGAGATCGGGAAACGAAAAGTGCATCACTCGCGACGGCGCTGATCGCGTCCGGGCCGGCTTTGAGGCTCGCTCGGTCGGTGATGTCGAGCGAGAGGTGCGGAGGTGCGAAGCGCATTGGAATGGGCGCAGGTGCGGGCGCTGGTCGCGGACGGAGTGTCGGAGCGGGAGATCGCGCGCCGGCTGCAGATGAATCGGCGGACGGTGGCGCGGCTCGCGCGCAGCGAGGAGCCGCCGCGGTATCGGCGATCGGCGGCGGGGTCGAAGCTGGAGCCGTTCGAGCCGGTGCTGCGACGCGTGCTCGAGGAGTGGCCGCAGATCAAGGCCCCGCGCGCGACGGAGCTTTTGCGCGACGAGTACGGCTACGACGGGTCGGTTGACCTGGTCAAGCGGCGGCTGCGCGAGCTACGACCGCCTGCGGTGCGACCGGCGCAGCGGACGGGCTATCGGCCGGGGCAGGTACTGCAGCTGGATTGGGCGGAGATGCCGACGCGGCCGACGCTCGCCGGCCGCGAGCGTCGCGTGTACGCGCTGGTCGCGAGTCTGCCCTACTCGGGTGCGCAGACGGCCTTCTTCAGCTTCGAGATGACGATCGAGGCCTTCCTCGAGGGGCATGTGCGCGCGTTCGAGTGGCTGGGCGGGGTGCCGCGCGAGTGCGTCTACGACAACCTGCGCGCGGCCGTTGCCCGCCGCGAGGGTGAGCAGGTCGTCTGGAATCCGCGCTTTCTGCACTTGCGCGGCCACTTCGGCTTCCACGCCACCGCCTGCTCGCCGGCGACCCCGCGCGAGAAGGGGGCGGTCGAGGCCAGCGTGCGTTACCTCAAGAGCGGTTTCTGGCCGGCGCGCCGCTTCGACGACCTGGGTGAGCTCGAGGAGCAGTACGCTGACTGGCGCGACCGGGTCTGCAACGCGCGTGTGCACGCAACCGGGCGCTTTCGGGTCGGCGAGCGCCTCGCCGAGGAGCGCAGTGCGCTGCGGCCCATACCGCCGACTCGTTTCGAGTGCTCGGGACACCGTACGACGCGGGTGCCGATCGACGGCTACCTGCGTCATGGCCGCTGCTTCTACCGGGCTCCGGAGCGGCTCGTGCAGGAGCGGGTCGAGCTTCGCTTCGATCGCGATCAGGTCTGGATCTGCCACCGCGGCAGGGAGGTCGCCCGCTACGAGCGCAGCTACGAGCAGGGCCTCTGGCTGCCGCCGCCGATCATGCGCGCCGAACCGCCGACGGTGACGCCGCCGCTCCAGCTGCCACGTGTCGTCGTCGCAGCACCCGAGCTCGCCGCCTACGCGGAGCTCGGGGCGTGAGCCCAGCGAAGGGCAAAGCGGGCGAGCGACTGCCGTACCTGCTCGGCAAGCTGAAGGCGCCCAGGGTGCTCGAGCGGCTCGAGCAGACGGCGGCGCTCGCGCGCGAGCAGGAGTGGCCTTACGAGCGCTTCCTCGAGACGCTCCTCGAGGCCGAAGTCTTCGCCCGCGACGCCTCCGGCGCCCGGATGCGGATTCGGCACGCCGCTTTCCCGGCGCTGAAGACGCTCGAGGACTTCGACTGGTCCGCGCAGCCCTCGGCGGAGCGGCCGCTCGTGCTCCATCTCGCCCAACTCGCCTGGATCGAGGAGCAGGCCAACGTCTGCTTCCTCGGCCCGCCCGGCACCGGCAAGACGCACCTCGCGATCGCGCTCGCGCTCAAGGCCTGCGAGCGCGGCTTCCGCGTCGCCTTCGCCACCGCCCAGGAGTGGGTCTCGCGCCTCGAGCAAGCGCAGGACCGAACTCAGCTCGAGCAGGAGCTCAGACGCCTGGAGCGCTACCACCTGCTCGCCGTCGACGAGGTCGGCTACCTGCCCTTGGAGCGGCAAGCCGCCAATCTCCTCTTCGCGCTCGTCTCTCGCCGCTACGAGCGCGGCTCGATCATCGTCACCTCTCACCGCGGCTTCGAGCAGTGGGGCGAGATCCTCGGCGACGCCATGGTCGCCGCCGCCTTGATCGACCGACTCGTCCACCACGCAACCATGATCGCGCTCAAGGGCAAGAGCTACCGCCTGCGCGAGCGGGGCCTCGACGTCGTGCCCGCCGCTCAGGCTCCGTCGCTTCGCGACTCCGCCTGAGCGGCGAGATCAGGACGACCCCTAAGCTTCGCCGACTCTTCACAGGCCGCCAGAGCCGCTCCTGCCGCCTCGACTTTCGTGCCGATCGGCCCCAAAGGCTCCTCAGCGGGCGGTGGTGCACATTTCGCTGCCCGAAACTGGCGCACTTTTCGGCGCCCCTTGACAACACCAGATGTCCTGTTACGAAGAGCGCGACAGAGATAACCACGCCGAGGGCCACAAGCCGACTGACTCCACCGAACGGGTTGAAAAGCGCATGCAGGAAGAGCCCCGCGGCAGCCACGATGACGCCAGACAGAACGAACGGCCAAGCCCACCAGGACACGCGATGTCTCGGCTTCATCCCCTCTGAGCATAGGATCAGCAAAGGAACGGCCTCGCGCGTGAGGTACCTCCAAGGTACGCGAGCGCGATCTCCCTCGAACGTTACGGACGCCCGAGCAGCGGG
>VGCB01000366.1 GCA_016870235.1 Actinomycetota bacterium
TCGGCGACGTACTCGCGGAGCTTCGGATCGTCGTAGAACTCGGGCTGCATCGGCGCGTAGAAGTCGCCTGCCTCGCCGGGCGCGCCCGGGTGACCGGTGAGCACGACGACCCGGATCTCGTTGTCGCCGCGGAGCGCGCTGAACACCTCGCCCAGCTCCCAGTGCAGGTCGGCGGTGCCGCCGGTGAGCAGCCGCGGCGGGATGATCGTGACCGTGGCGACCTGGCCGTCCTTCTCCAGCGTGCAGGTCTCGAGCTGCATTGCTGGCTCCTCTCCGGTCGGGTTCGGCCGATCCTACGATGCGACGCCCGGATCGTGGGCGCGACACCCTGATCCGACCTCACGGCTTCACGGGCCGACGAGCACGAACCGGCCCCCGGTCAGCGGCCGGAGCACGTCGAAGTGACGCCGGTCGAGCGTGAGGATCCGTCTCGTCGTATGGCGGTCGGCGAGGACGACAAGCGAAGCGTCGGTCATCCCGATCCCCTGATCTCGGTAGCGGGCGACGACGTCTGCGCAGCGCCCAACGTCGGCTGCGTCGATCGGAGCGATCTCGTACGCACCCCCTGCGAGCTCCCGTGCCACCGCGAGAGCTTCCTCGACGCCGACACGCATCGTCAGCAAGTAGTCGAGCTCCGCGATGACGAATGGGGAGACGACGATGGAATCGCTCGTCGCCTGGATCGCCGCGCGCACCCGGGCGTGAGCAGGCTCGCGATCGTTGAAGAGTGCGAGCAGACCGCTCGTGTCGGCGATGATCACCGTTCGCCGAAGCCGGCCAGAAGCTCGTCCGTCCGGTCGGCCATCGGCTCATGGCTGACGAGACCGGCGTTCGGTCTCGGGCGTGTCACCGCCGCGGCGACCGCCTCACGGATGACTTGAGCCTCAGAGCACCGTCGTCGCGCGGCCTCCCGCTCCACCGCGAGCTTCAGCTCATCCGGCAGATAGATGGTCGTCTTGCAGGGCATGCAATATATGGTACCACGTATGGTACTGCTGAGCCCTAGGGGTAGCAGCTGGGTGTCGCGGGCTCGATCGCTCGAGCGTCAGTAGTCGAAGCGGCCGACCTCGTTCATGAAGCGGAACTCGGGCGGCGCGGTGACTCCGGCACCGGCCATCGCCTCCTTGAGCTCCGGAAGGCCGAGGAACGCGTCCGCCTGCTCCCTCGTGTCAAACCCCATCACGACGCTGATCAGGTTGGGGTCGTTCACGTCCTGGGGGACGCGCTCGAACTTCGTGCCGGAGGCACGGCGGGCACCCTCGAATCCGTCGAATCCTGCCCTCCACCACGTGTAGTCCTCGACCGGGTGGGTGATCGTGACGATCAGCATGGCGATCCCTCGGCTGAGAGCGACGTTTCCAGCTGGCGATCCTATTGCGAAAGAGCAAGAACGGCAAGCGTCAGCGCGGTCGTGGCGCAGTGCGACCTTGCTCGAGCACGGCCCGCTTCGTGCCGCCGTTCTGCGCGTACGAGAACGTGGTCTCCAGCTCGAGCAACTCGCGGATCTCACGGCCGGCCTCGATCAGCGCGTCGAGCGAGACGCCGGTCTCGATCCCCATCTCTGAGAACATGTGCGCGAGGTCGTCGGTGGCGACGTTGCCGTAGTGCGCCATCCCGTACGGCATGCGGATGCCGCCGCCGATGCCGCAGATCGAGCCCTCGAACCGCGTCACCCCGGCGTCCATCGCCGCGAGCGCGTTCGCGAGCGCCATCCCGTTCGTGTTGTGAAGGTGGATGCCGAGCGGCAGATCCGGCCAGCGGTCGCGGATCAGCGAGAACGTCCGGTGAACCTTGCGAGGCCCGTCGAGGCCGACGCTGGTGGCGAGGTAGAACTCCTCGATCCCATCGGCGGTCATGCGCTCGATCATCTCGACGACCCGGCTCTCGGGCAGCTCGCCCTCGTACGGGCAGAACATGCAGACGCCGATCGCCATCACGATCGGGAGTCCCGCCTCCCGCGCGACCTCGGCCATCTGCCCTGCCTGGACGAGGTTCTGCTCGACGGTCATGTCGGAGTTTTTGAGGTTGTACGTCTCGCTCGCCGTGATTAGGCCGAGGATCTCGTCGACGCCCGCCTCGACGGCCCGCTCGGCGCCGCGCCGGTTCGGGCAGAGCGCGCGATAGACGACGCCGGGCCGCTTCTCGATCGCCGCGAAGAGCGCCGCCGCGTCGGCGAGCTGCGGGATCTTGTCCGGACGAACGAACCCGGTCACCTCGATCTTCTCGAGCCCGGCCTGCGCGAGGATGTCGATCATCCGGGCCTTGATCTCGGTCGGATACTGCCGCTCGAGGCTCTGCAGGCCGTCGCGCGGGCCGACCTCGACGAGCGTGACGCGGTCGGGGAACCGCAGGCTCATCGCGCTGCCCGCAGCCGCTCGGTCCCGGCCGCATCGACCGTCATCGAGACCGGGTCGATCGCGACGCCGTAGTGCTCGCGCGCCTGCTCGACGGTGACGAACTCGTCGGCGACGTCGCGGAGCACGGCCTCGGGGTCGCGCTCGAACGGGTCGCCGTAGCCGCCGCCCGAGGCCTGCTCCCAGCGAATCACCGTGCCCGCCGGCATCGGCAGGTTCGTGTTCTTCGAGTAGAGCGACTCCTCGCGGCCGTCGGGATGGACGAGCGTGATCCGGAGCGGCTGCCCGTCGGCGCCGCCCGCGAACCCCCACGGCGCCTCGTAGGTGCCGTCCGACTCGGTCGTCATCGCGCCGTCCGAGAGGAACCGGTTCTCGCGCACGATCGGCAGGCCGCCGCGCCACTTCCCCGGCGCCGGCGGGATCGGCCGCAGCTCGTACCGCTCGGTGCGGAGCGGGAAGAGCCAGTCGATCTCCTCGATCGGCGTGTTTCGCGAGTTGGCGACGAGCACGTCGACGGCGTCGAGGCCGTCCTTGCCGAGCCGGCCGCCGTAGGCGCCCTCGTTGATCTCGATGTGCACCCAGTACTCGGCCTTCTCCTCGATGTAACCGACGTACACCGATGCGGTCAGCGTGCTCGTGCCGGCCGAGACCTTGTCGGGCACGACCTGCGCAAGCGCCTTCATCGCCGCGTCGGCGGCCGTGTTCACCGGGCACGCGCGCGAGAGGGCGGAGCGCGGGAAGGCGGGGTTGAACATCGTCCCCTCGGGCACGTGGACGTGGATCGGGCGGAAGATGCCGTCGTTCTGCGGGATGAACTCCTCGAACCGGGCCTCGTCGAGGAAGATCGACCGCAGCGCCGTGTAGAAGCCGGGCAGCGTCGAGCCGCCGAACGGGACGTTATAGCCGGTGGGCACGTTCGGCTCGGTGCCCGTCATGTCGACGTGGACGTCGGAGCCGTCGACCGTCACCTTCACCTTCACATAGAGCGGCTTCTCCCGATTCCGCCCGTCGTCGTCGAGCCAGGCGTCGGCCTCCCAGGAGCCGTCGGGCACCTTCGCGATCTCCGCGCGCATCATCCGCTCGCAGTAGTCGAGCCACTCCTCGACCGCCGCCATGACGGTGTCGCGGCCGTAACGGGCGAGCAGCTCGTGGAGGCGCTTCTCGCCGAGCTTGCCGGTCGCGATCATCGCCTCCGTGTCGCCCTGTACGTAGCTCGGCGTGCGCGTGTTGTCGAGGAAGAACCGCCACAGCGTCTCGTTGCGAACGCCCCTGTCGTACAGCTTCAGCGAGTCGTACAGCTTCGACTCGGCCCAGACGTCGTGCACGTCGATCGCGATCCCGGGGAAGACGCCGCCC
>VGCB01000367.1 GCA_016870235.1 Actinomycetota bacterium
TGAGGATCCAGGCGACCCCGTCCCACCGGCCGCCGATCGTCGCGTCCTCGTCCTCGTTCGCGAACACGACGTCGGGCTCGATGGTTCGGACGCGCGTGCGGAACCGTTCGGGGCCGAAGTCGCGGATCCCGCTCCACGAGGCGAGATCGACGCCGATCCGCGCGCCCGCTGCCCGCGCCAGCGCGATCGCCCGGGTCGCCGCCGAGGCGACCGGCTCCTCGAAGAGCGCGTAGCCCGACACCTGCAGCCAGTCGCAGCCGTCGACGTCGGCGGCGTCGATCTCGTCCGCGCCGAGGAGCGTCGCCACCCCGCGGTCCGGGCACATCGTCCGCTCCCCTCCCGGCTCGACGAGCGAGACCACGACGCCGTTCCCGGCCGTCTCGACCGGCCCCGCGAGCTCGACGCCGTGCGCCGCCAGGCCTTCCGCGGCCAGGCGCCCCGGCGCGTCGTCGGCACGCTTCCCGAGCCATCGCGCCTCGGCCCCGAGGTGCGCGACCCAGGCGGCGACGTTGGCCGCCTGGCCCCCCGGCCCGGAGGTGATGCGCGACCGCGCGTCCGCGCCGCGGGCGAGCGGCTGCTCGAGGCGCACGATCACGTCGAGCACGAGGTCTCCGAGCGAGCACACGCGCATGCGTCGTTTCCTACCATTGCGGCATGGCGCGTGACGGGAGCAGATCCGGGAAGGGCGTGCGCTCGTTCTTGCTCGGCGGCGTCCTCGGTGCCTCGGCGGTCGCCGCGGGCATCCGCCGGGAGCGACGGCGGCGTCTGCGGCGGCGGCGCCCGCTCGGGCTGGCGGCGTTCGAGAGCGCCCCGTGCTACCGGGAGTCGCTCGAGGCGCCCGCTGAGGCGTCTCCCCAGCGCGACGCGTCGTAGAGGGCCTGCGCGCGCTCGATCGTCGCGCGGTTGATGTCCGCGTCGCCGATCTCGAGCGACTGCCCCAGCAGCATCGCCTGCCGCGCCGCGAACAGATAGCCGTCGATCGTCTCGACCGGCTCGCGTGTCCGGATGACGAGGAACGGGCCGAAGCCGCGCGCGCTGAACGCCTCCTCGGGAAGGGGTCGGCGCGGAGCGAGGTAGAGCTGGGGATCGACGTTCGAGGTGTCGCTCTTGTCGAGGACGAAGACACCGTGGCCGAGTGGCGTCGGCGTCCGCCGGAGGATCTTCAGGAGGAGCTGCCCGTCCGCGCGGGGAAGGACGGTCGCCCGGAAGGCACGGTTGTCCTCCCATGCTCCCAGAAACAGAGGGTCATACCCGAGCAGGAGGTCGTCGTCGAGGCCCGTCGACGCCACGTAGCGGCTGGCCGCCTCGCGCGCCTCCTGCCGCGCCGAGGGCTCCCATTCGAAGAGCGGCGGCGTTCGCTGCCACGCCCACGCGACCGCGGCGACGGCGAGCGTACCCACCGCGAGGCCGACCGCAGGTCGGATCCCGCGCGCCAGCCAGCGGATGCCGAGGACGACGCAGAGGAGGAAGAACGGCGCGACGAAGATCAGGTGCCTCGACTCCGGAGCCGCCGAGCTCCCGAGCCGCGCCGCGATGAAGGCGACCGCGGGCACGGCGACGAACGCGGCGCTGAGCACCTTCGCCCTTCGCGGCGCCGTCAGGAGCCCGACCCCTGCTGCGATCAGGACGGGAGCGAGCACCCACGGCCAGCCGGCGGTCATGTCTCCGGCCGCTTCGTACAGGTAGTCGACGACCGCGCCCGGGCCGCCCAGCTTCGCGCCACCGCCGCCGACCCCGACGTCGAACCGGCCGGCAAGGACGATGTCGGTCAGCCAGAAGGGGACGGCGAGGATCGCCATCGTCGCGAACCAGGCGACGGTGGCCCGGCGGCGATCCCAGCGGGTCGCAAGGGCGGCCACCCCCTGCGACGCGACGACGAGCGCCCCGTACGGATGGGCGGCCACGCAGAGGAGGATCGCGACGAGCCACCGTCCCCAGTCGGCGCGCGTGCCGGAGTCGCGAGCGCGGAGCAGCGCCAGGCACGACACGAGCGAGAGGAACAGGAAGAGGCTGTACATCCGCCCGTACACCCCGTGGAAGAGGACGATCCACGACGCCGCGGCGAGGACGACTGTCCCGATCGCCACTTCCCGTCCGGCGAGCCGCCGTGCGAGCAGCGCGATCAGCGGGAGGCTGCCGACTGCGAAGGCCGCGGACACTGCCCGCAGCCCACCGAGACCGAGCCCGAGGTGCGCGACCGCCCAGGCGACGAGGAAGTGGAGCGGCGCTCCGCCCCGGTCACCGGTGACGTGCGAGATGACGCCGCCGAGCGAGTCGCGGCCGGTGAGCAGGGCAAGCGCCTCGTCCTCGTGCGGCGGCCACGCCATCAGCTGGTGCCCGAGGAAGGCGGCGACGGCGACGGAGACGGCCGCGACGACGAGCCAGAGCGGGTCGAGCGCGGGGATCCGACGCGGCGGGTCGGCCTCGACGCGGGCGATGTCGTCGGCCAGCGGCGCCGGGCGCTCGAGGGTGCGAACGCCGGTCATCCGCGGTGATAGATTGGCCCGCTGTGCCGATCTACGAGTATCGCTGCGCGAACGGGCATACGTTCGAGGTCTTCCAGCGGATGACCGACCCGCCGGCGGAGGTCTGCGACGTCTGCGGCGTGGCCGGCGTCGAGAAGATCCTCTTCCCTGTGGCCGTCCATTTCAAGGGCTCCGGGTTCTACTCGACCGACTACGGCAAGGGCTCGCGGAAGGGTGCCGGCGGGAAGGACGGCGACGGTGGGTCCGGCGACGACAAGGGGGGCTCGTCCTCCTCGGGCGACGGCGGCGGCACGTCGAGCTCGGGCGAGAGCTCCGGGTCGGGGTCGAGCACCGGATCGAGCTCCGGGGCCGGGGAGGGCAAGAAGGGCTCCGGCTCCTCGTCGGACTGAGCCTGGATGCACCGCCCGCGCCAAATCGGTGGATCCAGGCTGAGCAGTCGGGACGGCGGCACCCCGCCAGGCCCCCGCGGCCCCCCATTCTCAGCCTTCTCCGACCGTACAGCCCGGCGCGTACGGGAAGCCGCGCGGCGGCGCATCGGCGTCGACTCGCCCTTGAACATCGAGATCACGGCGACGTTGTCCTCGGAGCCGAGGATCACCGACTCGCCGCCGACCGTCGCGCCCTCGCCGCCGAGCCGGCAGTGCAGCGCTCGTTCGTCCTTGGCGCGGTACGCCGCCCAGCCGAGCGACAGCACCTGGTTCGTGTCGAGGTCGGTCGCGAGCGGCTCGACGACGTCGGAGCCGATCCACGGGAAGCGCGCTGCCGTTCGCACGGAGCTGAGCTTCGCGATCGTCGCCTCGATCACGTCCTGCTGCCGCCGGGAGCGGGTGAAGTCCGTCTCGCCGCTATCGAGCCGGTTCTCGCGGATCCGCGCGTAGACGAGGGCGCGGCGGCCGTCCATGTGCTGACGGCCCTTTGCGAAACGCCACCCGCGCCAGCTGGCGCAGCGCCTCGCCTTGTACGGGCAGTCGAAGGCGTTCGAGCGGATCGGGTCCGGGACGTCGATCTCGATTCCGCCGACCGTGTCGATCACCTCGCGGAACCGGTCGAAGTCGACGAAGAGCACGTGGTTGACAGGGAGGCCCGTGAGCAGCTTGACGGTGCGGAGCGCGAGCGCCGGCCCGCCCGTCTGGAAGGCGGCGTTGATCTTCGAGACGCCGACCCCGGGGATCTCGACCTGGAGGTCTCGCGGGATCGAGAGGTAGA
>VGCB01000368.1 GCA_016870235.1 Actinomycetota bacterium
TGTCCGGACGGGCCGTCAGCGCCGTCGCCGCGGACCTCGACCGGCCCGACCGCCGCGATGCCCTCCACGCCGCCCTCGCCGCCCTCCGGGCCGAGGCGGACGGCCTCCGGGCGGTCTGCGAGTCGCTCGACCTCCTCCTGCGCGACGGCGATCTCGCGTGGCAGGCCTTCGCGATGGCGCTCGTGGCCGAGGCGCTCGCGGACGAGGAGTAGGCTGGAGCGCATGGGAGCGCGGGTGACGCGGGCAGACACGGGCCGGGCGGCCGGCGGCGACGTCCGCGCCCACGACCTCGTCCCCCCGGAGGCGGGCTCCGAGCTGACGCTCCGCCAGCTCGAGCTGGGGACGGACGCCAGCCACGTGATCGGCACGCCGATCGCTGACACGCTCCTCTTCGTCGCCGGCGGGACCGGCAGCGTCGAGCGCGACGGGCAGTCGCTTCCGCTCGCGACGGGCTCCTCCGTCCTCGTCCCGGCGGGATCGTCGGCGGGGGTCGCGGCCGGCGCGGACGGGCTCGCGGTCGTCGAGGGCACGGTGGGCCCGGCCTGCGACCTCCATGCGCCGATGGGGCCCACCGCCGTGCTCGCCCAGCTCGACCACGTCGAGCCGGGCAAGGCGACCGGGTCGCGCTCGTTCCAGGTGCTGTTCGACGCCGGCAACGGGTCGACGCGCGCGACGCTCTTCGTCGGGCACATCCCCCCGGGAAAGGCGCCCTGGCACTACCACCTCTACGACGAGATCGTCTGGGTCGTGGCGGGAGAGGGCCGGCTCCACCTCGGCGACACGGTCGAGGAGCTCGGCCCCGGCAGCGCGTTCCGGCTCCACCCGCGGGAGGTCCACATCGTCGAGAACACGCGCGCCGACAGGGAGTTGAGCGTCCTCGGGCTCTTCACTCCCGCCGGCAGCCCTTCGGCCGCCTACCTCGAGCCGGACGTCTTCGCCACGTACACCGCGGGCTGACCGCTGCAGGCGTCCGAGATCGACCGGGACCCGCCCCTGACCCGATGAGAGGCTCGGCGGCGGCAAGGGCGTGGCGGACATCCGCGGCCGGTTGAGCCGGCGAGACCGCTCGCGCGCCGAGCGAGCTTGCAGACGCGTGAGATCTCGCGGCGGCGTGCCCGGGAGGCGCGGACCTTGTCCGGGTCGAGCGCGAAGGCGTCCACCGGGTCGAGGTTCTCGTGCCGCTCCACGGCGCCGCCGTCACGGAGGACGCGCGAGCCGCCCTGCGTGCCACGCTCGCCGAGGCAGGCGGCGGATAGCCGACACCGCCGCGCGCGGCCGGTAGGCTCGCGCGCGTGATCGAAGCGCTCGCGCTCGGGCTCGCATACGGTCTCGCGACCGGCGTCGCGCCCACCCAGCTGCTCGCGCACCTGATCGCCGCAGGACGGCGTCACGGCCTACGGGCCGCGCTCCAGACGGCGGTCGCTCCGCTCGTCACCGACCTCTCCCTGCTCGTCGTCGCGTTGTTCGCGCTCGACCAGCTCTCCGACCGCGCGATCGGCGTGATCGGGATCCTCGGCACGCTCTGGCTCGCACGGCTCGCGTGGGACACGTGGGACGACGCCCGGACCGCGGATCCGACGGCGGCCGCCGACCGGACGAGACAGGTGAAGGGAGGCCGCCACCTCAGGCGCGGCGTCCTCTCGAGCGCGCTCAGCCCGGGTCCCGTGCTGTTCTGGGTCACGATCGCCGGGCCGACGATGACGCGCCTCGACGACGAGCACGGGATCGCCGGCCCGATCGTCTTCGCCGCCTGCTTCCTCGCCCTCGTCGTCGGGATGCGGGCCGCGGTCGCAGTGCTCGTCTCGGTCGCCCGGCGGAGCCTCGGCGGTCGCCTGTACCGCTGGTACCTGGCAGCCACCTCTGTCCTGCTCGCCGTGCTCGCGGTGCTGCTCGCGATCGAGTCGGTGCGACTCGCATGGTGAGCCCACGTCTTACACCCGGCTTACGTCGACCCCACGGGCCGCTAACCGGAACCGCCCACGATGCTGTCGTGAAGGCTGCCACCCGTGTCTCCCGCCTTGCGATCGCGATCTCGATCGCGGCGGCCGCTCTCCTGGCCGCGTTCCTCCCCGCCCCGGCGACGGCCGCAGCCGTGGAGACAGTCGACCAGGGCGTCGTGCAGGCGTCGTCGCCGTCGTCTCTCACGCTTCGCCGGCTCGACGGCACCACCGTGACGGTCGCGATCGGGCCCGCCACGATCGTCCGCGTCAACGGCCGCCCCTCCTCGATCGAGGCGGTGCTGCCGGGCTTCGTCGCGCGCGCGTTCCACGAGGGGCCGGCCCCGGCACGCCTCGTCCGTGCGGTCGGCACGCTGACGCTGCGCGACGTCGAGGGCGTCGTCGTCGAGGTCGTCCCGCGACTCCTCACGCTCCGGACGCCGACCGGCGAGACGGTCGCGGTACGCATGGGCAAGCGAACCGTCGTCCAGCGCCGGAACGGGCTTCCCGCCGCCCGGCGCGCGCTCCGGCCCGGGCAGGCCGTGCGCGCCAGGTTCGTGCCGGGGCGCGTCGCCGAGCTCGTCGTGATCGTCGCGCGGAGCTGACGTGACCGGCACCATCCTGCTGGTCGAGGACGAGGAGGACATCGCCTCCGTCGTCCGCGCCTACCTCGAGCGCGACGGCTTCCGCGTCGTCTGGGCCGCGCGTGGCGTGGACGGGCTGATCGCGCTCGAGCGCAACGAGATCCGGCTCGCCATCCTCGACCTCCAGCTCCCCGATGCGGACGGCTTCGATCTCTGCCGCGCGATCCGCGAGCGCTCGTCACTCCCGATCGTCTTCCTCACCGCGCGGGACGAGGAGGTCGACCGGGTCACCGGGCTCGAGCTCGGTGCCGACGATTACGTGACGAAGCCGTTCTCGCCCCGCGAGCTGGTCGCCCGGGTCCGCGCCGTGCTTCGGCGGGCGGAGCCTGCGACGGCCGAAGACGTCCTCGCGCTCGGCGACGTCGTCCTCGACCGGCTCGGCCGTACGGTCACCGTCGCCGGCGCGCCGGTGGAGCTGACCGGCAAGGAGTTCGACCTCCTCGTCCACTTCGCGGAGAGCCCCGGCCGTGTGATCAGCCGCGAGCGGCTCCTCGACCGCGTCTGGGGGCTCGAGTTCCCGGGCGGGACTCGGACGGTGGACGTGCACGTGGCGCAGCTCCGGAAGAAGCTCTGGCGGGCCGGCGTGATCCGCACGGTGCGCGGCTCCGGCTACAAGGCGATGGCCGCCGACAGGTGACCGGGCGAGGCTGGCCGCGGCCGTCGCTTCGCTCGCGCGTCTTCGCGGGGATCGCGGCCGCGGTGGCCGCGTCGGTGGCGGTGATGCTCGTCGTCGGCGCGCTCCTGACGCGGCAGTCGCTCGAGACCGACGCGGTCCGCTCGCTCGAGCGCCAGGTCGAGCTGCTCGCGAAGGAGCGGCGCGCGACGACCTCCGAGCTCGGCGACTTCCTCGCCACCGAGCAGGTCCGCCTCGCCGTCGTCAGCCCGGACCAGGCCGAGCTGCTCCTTCCCCCTGCCGGCGCGCGGGCCCTGCGGACGGCGGGGCACGGGTCCGGCAAGGTCAGGGTCGGCGACGAGGACTTCCTCTACGCGGCACGCCGTGGCGGGACGCAGGCGTTCGTGCTGCTCCGCTCGGCCGAGAGCCAGGAGGCCGACTGGAACCCGTTCCTCGTCGGGCTCGCGATCGCGGCCGGGATCGGCGCC
>VGCB01000369.1 GCA_016870235.1 Actinomycetota bacterium
AGCTGGGCGGGAACGGCAGGCGGCTTCGCGACCGGCGCCTTCGCCTTCGCCTTCGCGGGCGGCTTCGTCGCTGCCGCTGCCATCGTCGTCTTCCTCGCCTTGGCCGCGACGGGCGCTGCCTTCGCCTGGCGCGCGGCGGGCCGGTCGGGCGTGCCGGTGGACTTCGCGAAGAGCGCGCCGCCGACGACGACGAGCAGCACGAGCTCGACGGTGGCGACGCCGGCGACGACGATCGTCGCGGTCCGCCACGGGAAGGCGCGCGTCGGCTTTCGGTGGAGTGGGAAGTCCATGCCCGGGCGGGATTCGCCTGCGGGCTCAGAACTCCTTCACGATCGAGGCGAACGTCGTCGCGAGCCCGGCGTCGAGGCCCGTCGCTGCCGTGACGCCGAGGTCGGCGGCGAGGCGCGAGGGGTCGACGACGCTGTGCAGGACCTCGCCGTCACGCGCCGGCGCATGCTCGGGCGGCGCATCGGCGCCCGTCACGCGGCGGCAGGCTGCATGGAGGTCGTTCACCGTCGTCGCGACGCCGGTACCGACGTTGTAGACGCCTACGACATCCGTCGTGCCGGCGGCGACGAGCGCGGCGACCACGTCGCCGACGTACACGAAGTCGCGGCTCTGCTCCCCGTCGCCGAAGATCCGCGTGGGCTTCTCGTCGCGCATCCGCTCGAGGAAGATCGCGACGACGCCGCCCTCGAGCTCGGCCAGCTGGCGCGGCCCGTAGACGTTGGCGAACCGCAGGATCGCGTGACGCGTGCCGTAGAGGCGGTTCCAGCCCTGGAGGTACTCCTCGGCCGCGAGCTTCGCCATTCCATAGGGAGGATCGGCCGTCGCGGCGCGTCCTCCGAGGCGGGGCCGTCGCACTCACCGTAGATCGCGCCGCCGGTGGAGCTGAAGACGACGCGGGCCCCGACGCTCCGCGCCGCCTCGAGGATGCGAAGCGTGCCGACGACGTTGACCTCGGCGTCGTAGAACGGCCGCGCGACCGAGGTGCCGACGTCGGCCTGAGCGGCGAGATGGAAGCACACGTCGGGCCGGACCTCGGAGAAGAGCGGCCCGAGGTCGTCGCGGATGTCGACCTCGTGGAGCGTGGCTTCGGCGGCGAGGTTCTCGCGCCGCCCGCTGACGAGGTTGTCGACGACGTGCACCTCGTCGCCGCGGGCGAGAAGGGCGTCGACGAGGTTCGAGCCGATGAAGCCGGCTCCGCCGGAGACGATCGTGCGCATACTCGTATGCTAGGCAGACTTCCGTGTTTGTCACCCTCGAAGGTCTCGACGGCTCCGGCAAGACGACGCAGGCGCGCCGGCTGGCGGAGGCGTTGCGTGCGGACGGGCGCGACGTCGTCTCGACACGCGAGCCGGGCGGCACCGCGCTCGGCGAGGCCGTCCGTGACCTCGTCCTCCACGGCTGCGATGTGGCCCCGTGGGCGGAGGCGTCGCTCTACGCGGCCTCGCGCGCGCAGCACGTGGAGGAGGTGATCCGCCCGGCGCTCGCGGCCGGCAGGACGGTGGTGTGCGACCGCTATGTCGACTCCTCGGTCGTGTACCAGGGGGTCGCCCGCGGTCTCGGCCTCGAGCGCGTGCTCGAGCTGAACCTGATGGTCGTGGCCGGATTGATGCCGGACGTGACGGTGCTCCTTCGGCTCGACGCGCGCGCGGCGGCGCGGCGGATGCGCGGCAGCCTCGATCGGATCGAGCGCGAGGGTGTCGGCTTCCTGGCCCGCTGCGCGGAGGCCTACGACGAGCTCGCGGCGCGCTTCCCCGACCGGTACGCGGTCGTCGACGCCGCGCGCTCGGTCGACGCGATCGCGGAGGATGTCCTTGGAGCTGTTCGCGTCCGTTCCTGAGCAGGTGGAGGCGAAGCGCCTGCTGACGACGGCGCTCGCCGGCGGGCACGCGCACGCCTATCTGTTCCATGGGCCGGCGGGCGTCGGGAAGACGGCGGCGGCTCTCGACCTGGCGGCGGCGCTGCTGGGCGATCGCGAGCGGGTGCTCCGCCGTGTGCACCCCGACCTGCGCGTGATCGAGGCGCTCGGCGAGATGATCCGGATCGACCGGATCCGCGACCTCCACCACGACCTGCACATGCGCCCGTTCGAGGGCGACCGACGCGTCTACCTGATCCTCGACGCCCACCGGCTGAACGAGGATGCGGCGGACGCGCTGCTCAAGGATCTGGAGGAGCCGCCGTCGTACGCGACGATCGTGCTCGTCGCCGACGAGCTGGGCCCGCTGCCGGAGACGATCCGGTCGCGCTGCCAGCTCGTGCCGTTCCGGCGCCTGACCGACGCTGCCGTCCGCGACTTCCTGGTGGCGTCGGCGCCCGGGCTCCCGCTGGAGGAGGTGGCGACGCTCGCGCGCGTGGCCGGCGGGCGTCTCGACCGCGCCGCGCGCCTGCTCGAGCCCGAGTCGCGCGAGCGCCGCGCCGCGCTCCTCGACGTCGCCCGTGGCCTCTACGGCGAGTCGCTCGACGCGGCGGCTGCCGCGGCCGTCGTCCTCGATGCGATGCAGGCGAGTGGGGCAGCCGCGAAGCGGCGCGAGGAGGAGGCGATCCGCGATGTCGATCTCCCGACCCGGGAAGCCGAGCAGCGCGTGCGCCGGGCCCAGCGCGGGGCAGAGAAGGACGAGCACCTGGCTGCGCTCGAGCTCCTCGCCGCCTGGTACCGCGATCTCGCGGTGACGGCCGCCGGCGCGCCCGCGGTAACGGTGAACGCCGATCGCAGCGCCGACCTCGCGACCGATGCGGCCGTGCCCGGCGTCGCCTCGCACGCGGTAGAGGCGGCGGCGCTCTGCCGCGACGCATGGCGGGTCGCGGAGGAGTTCAACGTCAACCCCGGGCTCGCGCTCGAGGCGCTGTTCGTGCGGCTTCGGGCGCTCTTCGCGGGCCGGGCGATCCCGTCCGCCGGCAGCGCCGTCGCCTACGCGACCGACTCGTAGCGAAGCTGGTAGACGTTCGCGACGATCCTCGTGTCCGGCGGCGCGATCGGGATCAGCAGCGAGCCGGTCGCGCCGAGGAAGACGCCCGTGCCCGAGACGACGGGGATGACGAACGTCCCGCCCTCCACCTTCGCGACGCCCGCGAACTTCAGCGTGCCGCCCGGCAGCGTCGCTGCCCCCGTCGCGTAGAGCGTCGTCTTGTCGCGGAGGACGAAGACGCCCTGATCGCGCCCGACCGCCTCGCCTGCCTTCTTCCCGAACTGCGCGTCGCCGTTGTAGAGGCGCGACGAGCCGACGGTGCGGTCGCCCTTGCTCGCGCCCTTCGGCGGCCGGTCGGTCTCCTTGGACGTCACGGTCACGGAGATGAGGCGGATCACCTTCGGCGGCGTCGCCGCCACGGCGGCGGGCGTGTGCGTGGCGACGATCGCCCCGATCGCCACGACAATCGTCAAGATCCGGATGAGCCGCATGGAAATAGTGTCCTCCTCTTCGCTCGCGCCGTCAAACCTCCCGCCCGGCGCTACAGCCGTACGCTCCGCGAGCCGATGAAGACGGCGGCGCTAGAATCAGCGCCCGACCCGCCGACGTAGCTCAGCTGGTAGAGCACATCACTCGTAATGATGGGGTCCGGGGTTCGAGTCCCCGCGTCGGCTCTGTCTATTTGCAGGGTTTTTTCCGAGCTCCGTCGTCTTTTTTTGACGACAGATCGGCCATCGGGGAACACCTGGGGAACACCT
>VGCB01000370.1 GCA_016870235.1 Actinomycetota bacterium
CCCCGAAGACGGCCGGGGTCGAGCGGGAAGCCCTCGACCCGAGGCAGGAATCCCGAGATGCCGATCGCGCCCGCGACCTGCGGGCGGTCGGGGCCGAGCGTCAGCGCCCAGGTCATCACGCAGCCCTGCGAGAACCCGCCGAGGACGACCCGGTCGAGCGGGACGGGGAGAGCGTCGAGGAACCGTCCGAGCGCGTCGACCGCCTCCGCGAAGGTCGTCGGCTCCGGCGTCGGGATCCCGCCGAGCCGGTATCAGTGACGCCCGCCGGGCGCGAGCGCAAGCGGCCCGCCCGGCGTGATCCCGAGCAGCCGCTTCTCCGGGTCGAGGAGGTCGAGGAGGCCGAACAGGTCGAGCTTGTCGGCGCCGCGGCCGTGGATCAGCACCAGCGCCCCGGCCGGCTCGCCCGCCGCCGGACGCACACGGTGGTCGAGGATGTCGCTCAGCGCCGCCACGCCGCTCTCGGGTCGGGAAGCGGCGTCAGCACCTTCTCCACCTCGGCGCGGAGATGCTCGAACGCAGGCGGGAGGATGAGCCGCTCGCCGAGGCGCTCGGGATCCTCGTCGACGGCGAAGCCGGGGCCGAGCGTGGCGAGCTCGAAGAGGACGCCGCTCGGCTCGCGGAAGTACACGGAGCGGAACCAGAAGCGGTCGATCACCGGCGTCGGTCGCAGGCCGGTCGCTGCGATCGTCTCGCGCCAGCGGTCGATGTCGTCCGTCTGCGAGGCCCACGCGACGTGGTGCACCGTGCCCGCGCCCGGAATCCCCGCGCCCGAGGCGGGTGGGGCGTCGTACGCAAAGAGCGCGCCGCGCGCCTCGCCGCGCAGCTCCCACGTCCCGTCGGCGACCGGCGCGAAGCCCATCGTGCTCTCGAGGAGCGGCGCGCTGCGGGAGGGATCCGACGCGAAGGCGCGGACGCCGTCGAAGCCCTGGATCGCGAGCTCCGGCGGGATGTCCGGGTGGCGGGCGACGAGCGGCGCGTCGCCCGTCGCGGCCACGATCAGCTCGAGGCCGAGGCCCTCGGGGTCGGCGAAGCGCAGCCGCGCCTCCTCGCGGCGGACGCCGGGCACGCCCGCGCCGTGCAGGCGTGACTCCCAGAAGTCGAGCGCGTCCGTCGAAGCGATGCGGAACGCGATCGTGTGCACCATCCCCTCGCCGGCCCGGCCCCGGCGCGCGCCGGGGTACTCGAAGAAGGTCAGATCCGCACCGGCCGAACCGGCCTCGTCGGCGTAGAAGAGGTGGTAGACGGTCGGGTCGTCCTGGTTGACGGTCTTCTTCACGAGTCGGAGCCCGAGCACCCGTGTGTAGAAGTCCAGGTTCCGACGAGCGTCGCCGGTGACGCAGGTGACGTGGTGCAGCCCCTCGAAGCGCATGCACTCTTTATAGGCACTCGGCTGCCTCCCGCGTCGGTTCACTCGGATTCTTGCCCTCTGTGCAGGGATTTCGTGCGGCGGACGCGGCGACGGAGGCGATATCGCATAGGCTGCATAGGATGAAGATCGGGATCGTCGTCCCCTTCTCCTGGTCGTTCTGGGGCGCCGTCGTCGAGCATGCCGAGCTCCAGGCGGAGGCGCTGACGGCCCGCGGGCACGACGTCCGGTTGCTGATGGCGAACGATCCGCCGGGGCAGTTCACGCGGGCGCTCCACCCGCGCGTCGGGCGGCACGGAGACCCGCCCGCGAACGTGATCCCGGTCGGCCGCTCGGTGATCGTGCCCGCCAACGGGACGCTGCCGAACATCTGCCTCAGCCCGAGATCGCACTTCCGGATCCGCTCCGCGCTCGCGCGCGAGGCCTTCGACGTGCTGCACCTCCACGAGCCGATGACGCCGACGATCTGCGTCTCGACGCTCGCGATCGCCACCTGCCCGATCGTCGCCACCCACCACGCGAGCGGCGACCTCGGTTGGATGCGCGTCGGCATGCCCTGGTGGGGCTTCCTCCTCTCGCGGATCGACCACCGGATCGCCGTCTCGGAGCGGGCCCGGGAGTCGATCGAGCGGTGGCTTCCCGGGCCGACGGAGATCGTCCCGAACGGCGTGCTGATCCCCGACGCTCCCGGTCCGGACGAGCGTGACCACGCCGTCCTCTTTGCCGGCCGTCACGAGCAGCGAAAGGGGCTCCACGTCCTCCTCCGCGCCTGGCCGGAGATCCGCAGGCGCACCGGGCTGACGCTCCGGATCGCCGGCGCCGACCCGCTCGCCGTCGGGCTCCTCCAGGCCCGCCTCCGCACTCCCGACGATGGCATCGAGATCCTCGGCTTCCTCTCCCAGGACGACCTCACGCGCACGATGAGCGGCGTCAAGGCGCTGGTGGCGCCGTCGCTCGGAGGCGAGAGCTTCGGGATGGTGCTGACGCGCGCGTTCGCTTGCGGCACGCCGGTCGTCGCCTCCGACATCTCTGGGTATCGGGAGGTGACGACGCCGCAGACGGCGGTCAGCCCCGCGCCGGACGACCCGCGCGCGCTCGCGGACGCCGTCGTCGCGATCGTCGAGGACGAGGAGCGGAGGCGGACGATGGGCGCCGCGGCGCGGCAGCTCGCGATCGAGCGTTACGGCTGGCCGGACATCGCGGCGCGGCTGGAGCGCATCTACGAGGGGCTCGTCGAGAGGGGCGCGGTGGAGGCCGTGGCCGCATGATCTGGGCGCGCCGGATGGGTGGAGGCCGGGCGTGGTGAGCGGCCTCCGCCGCCTCCTCGGCTCGACGGTCGTACGGATCGCCCTCGCGCTCCTGCTCGTCGGCGTGTGCGTCGCCGTCGTGTGGTGGCGCGGGCCCGACTGGGATCGGGTCTGGGACGCCTTCTCGTTCGTGCGCTGGTGGTGGATCGCGCTCGCGATCGGCCTCAACCTCGCCTCCACCGCGTGCCGCGCGGTCTCCTGGCGGCTGACGATGGGGCAGGCGCTGCCGCCGCCGCAGCCGGCGTTCGTTCACGTGTTCTCGTCGTTCGGGATCGGTCTCCTCGGCAACGCGGCGCTGCCGGCACGGGCAGGCGAGGTCGCGCGCGTGGCCGTGCTCCGGCGTCACGTCGATCGCGGGCCGGGGACGTCGGCAACCCTCCTCGGCACCGTGTTCGCGCACCGGCTCTTCGACCTGCCCGCGGTCGCGCTGCTCGTCCTCTACGTCCTCTTGACGGCCAAGATCCCGCACTGGGCGGTGACCGGGCTCGTCGTCTTCTTCCTCGTCGGGGTCGCGCTCGCCGCCGTCGCGATGCTCTCGGCGCGACGCCGGCAAAGGCACGTCGTCCAGGCCGACCGGACGCTCCGGCGGCTCGTCGAGATGGCACGGCAGGGGCTCGCGGTGCTGCGCGCGCCGCTTCCGGCGGCCGGCGCCGTCCTCTGCCAGATCGCCGGCTGGCTCCTCCAGCTCTTCGCCGTGTGGGCCGTCATGCAGGCGTTCGGGATCGACGCCGGCCTGCCGGCGGCGGGCCTCGTGCTGCTCCTCATGAACATCGCGACCATCTTCCCGCTCTGGCCCGGCAACTTCGGGCTCCTGCAGGCGGCGGTCGCCCTGCCGCTCGTCCAGTACGGCGTCGCGTACTCGACGGGCTTCGCGTACGGCCTCGTTCTGCAGGCGATCGAGATGTCGGTCGGCGTCGGCGTCGGGCTGATCTTCCTCGCGCGCGAGGGACTGTCGTTCGCGACCCTGCGCCGCATGGAGAACGACGAGAGCGAGTAG
>VGCB01000371.1 GCA_016870235.1 Actinomycetota bacterium
GGTCGTCGCTGCCGGAGAGATCCTCCGTCGCCAGCTCCACGACGAGGAGCCCGGCGGCTGCCGCGAGGACGACGGCGTACAGCTGAAGCTCGTCGTCACGCAGGAGCGCGCGGATGCGCCCCCGCAAGAGCGCTCCCCAGAGGAGGGCGAAGTTCATGCCGGCGAGGAACATGAAGACGATCACGACCCAGTGCGTGGCCGCGGCGAACCCCTCGAGCGAGCGCGACTCGGGCGAGAAGCCGCCGGTCGGGATCGTCGTGAGCGCGTGCGCGATCGCGTCGAACGGGGACATGCGGTCGTCCAGGCCCGTCCATCCGACGACGGCGAGGGCGATCGCCTCGAGGACGGTCAGCGCGACGTAGAGGACCCAGAAGCGACGCACCGTCTGCCGGACGCGGTCGCCCAGCTGGTTGATCTCCGGCCCGGGAAGCTCCGACTCGAGCAGCTGCCGACCGCCGACGTGGAGTCGAGGCAGGATCGCGAACGCGAGCACGATGATCCCGAGGCCGCCGAGCCACTGCGTCAGCTGGCGCCACATCGCCATCGAGTGGTTGAGCGCCTCGAAGTCGAGGAGCAGCGACGCGCCGGTCGTCGTGAAGCCGGACATCCCCTCGAAGAGCGCGTCGATCGGCCGGTCGAGCCCCGGTACGCCGGCGAGGACGTACGGGAGCCCGCCGTAGGCCGCGGCGAGGAGCCACGTGAGCGAGATCACGAGCGACCCCTCCCGCCAGCCGACGCGCCGTGGCCTGCGGGCGGCGATCCGCTCGAGCGCGAGCCCGATCGCCCCCGCGATCGCACCGGCGCCGAGGAACGGCCAAGGCGACTCGCCGTACCCGAGCGCCACCGCGACCGGCGCGAGCGCGGAGAGGCTCAGGTACCTGACGAGCGTCCCGACGAGGCCGAGAGCACCGACGACGTCGATCGCGAGCCGGGTGCGCGGGCCGAGGCGGCGTGCCGCAGCCGCGCGGGTCACAGCACGCGCTCGACCTCGGCGACACGGTCCGAGGACGTGAAGACGACGACGCGGTCGCCCGCCTCGAGCCGATGGTCGGAGTGGGGGAAGAGCGCCTTCCCGTCGCGGATCATGGCGCCGATGATCGCGCCCCGGATCGGCATCTCCCGGAACCGGAGCCCCACGTATCCGCTCGTCGGCTTCGTCGTGATGTCGAGCACCTCGAAGCGGTCGTTCTCGAGCATCGTCACCTGCTGCGTCCGCGGGTCGTGTGCGAAGCGGACGATCTCCTCCGCGGTCACCTGCCGCGGATTCACCGTGACGTCGATGCCCGAGTGCTCGTACACCGGCCGCGAGACGGGGTCGTGGACGATCGCGATCGTGAACGGCACGCCGTGGACCTTCGCCATCGTCGCCGCGTAGTGGTTCTTGGCGTCCTCGCGCATGGCGAAGATCGCCGCGTGCGACTGCCAGATGCGCTCGCGCTCGATGAAGTCGGGGTCGAGGCCGTCGCAGTTGTAGACGCTGGCGCCGGGGATGTCCTCCGCGACGAACCGGGCGCGCTCGCGGTCGGGCTCGACGATCCGGACGCCGATCCCCTGCTCGAGCAGGCGGCGGGCGATCGCCGACCCCACGCGCCCGCAGCCGAAGACGACGACGTCCTTGATCTCCGCCTCGCTCGGCGCGAGCATCTCGCCCCACCGAAGGGCCGCCTCGGGCGAGCCGATCACGACGACGCGGTCGCCCGGCTCGATGCGGTCGTCCCCGCGGGGGAAGACGACTGCCTCGTCGCGGAGGATCGCCACGCAGCGCGAGTCGGGCGGCAGCTTCGCGTCGCGGAGCGGTCGGCCGACGACGTCGCGGCGCGCATCGGGGGCGACGTAGTACTCGACGAGCTGCACCTGGCCGTTCGCGAACACGTCCGTCTCGACGGCGGCGGGAAGCCCGATCACCCGGACGATGGCCAGCGCCGTCTCCAGCTCGGAGGAGACGACGAAGTCGACGTCCAGGCGCCCCTCCCGCCACAGGTCGATGTACTCGGGGTTCGAGGTGCGGATCACGGTCGTCGCGTCGGGAGCCTCCGTCCGCGCGAACGCGGCGGCGACGAGGTTCGCCTCGTCCCGCGATGTGCA
The DNA here is from genome assembly GCA_016870235.1 of Actinomycetota bacterium. The sequence goes on from VGCB01000371.1 coordinate 2,086, forward strand.
GGCGATGAAGAGGTCGCTGCCATGCACGCCGGCGTCGGTGAGGGTCTTGCGGCTCGCCCCGTTCGCGGCGAGCGTCCGCACGTCGAACCGGTACGCGAGATTGGAGACCCGGTCGGCCTCGAGGTCGACGACGGTGAGCTCGTGCTCGTCGTGGAGTGCCTCCACGATCGCCGTCCCCACCTGCCCCGCCCCGACGATGAAGATCCTCATCCGGGGACTGAGCGTACTCGTACGGCGTGACGTGAGGCGCGTCGCGTCGTCTACCGTGAGCGCATGCGCACTCGCCTGACCCTCTTCGCCGCGCTCCTCGGAGCGCTCGTGGTCGCCGCCTCTGCGACCGCCCGCTCCTCCGCCACCCTCCCGGTCGTCGTCAGCGGGCTCTCGGCGCCGCTCTACGTCACCGGCGCCCCGGGCGAGCCGGCGAACCGCCTCTACGTGGTCGAGCAGGCAGGCCGCATCCTCGTCGTCGAGAACGGTCGCGTCCGGCCGGAGCCGTTCCTCGACCTGCGTGGGCGGATCACGTCGGGCGGCGAGCAGGGCCTTCTCGGGCTCGCGTTCTTCCCGGACTACGCGACGAGCAAGCTCTTCGTCGTCAACTACACGAACGCCCAGGGTCACACGCGCGTCGTCCGCTACCGCTCCGACGGTCGGAAGGCGCTTCCGGGGAGCGCACGCACCCTCCTCGCCGTCGCCCAGCCGTACGGGAACCACAACGGCGGCATGGTCGCGTTCGGGCCCGACCAGCTGCTGTACGTCGGGCTCGGCGACGGCGGCTCCGGCGGCGATCCCGAGAACCGGTCGCAGGACATGAACACGCTGCTCGGCAAGATGGTGCGCCTCGACGCCTGCAGGCCCGGCTCCGCGCCGAAGATCGTCGCGCTCGGCCTGCGCAACCCGTGGCGGTACTCGTTCGATCGGCAGAGCGGCGACCTCTGGATCGGCGATGTCGGCCAGGGAGCGATCGAGGAGATCAGCCGCTTCAAGGCGGGGACGACGGACCTCGTCAACTTCGGCTGGGACGTGTACGAGGGCCGCTCCGTGTTCGAGGAGAAGCCGCTCGGCCCCGGCCGGCTCGTGCAGCCCGTGGCGCAATACTCGCATTCCGCCGGCTGCAGCGTCACCGGCGGCTACGTCGTGCGCCAGGGCGGGCCGGCGCGGCTTCTCGGACGCTACGTGTACGGCGACTACTGCTCCGGCATCGTGTGGAGCTTCCCAGCCTCGGCGGCTGCCCCAACTCCGAGGCGCGAGGCGTTCACCGTGCCCAACCTCACGTCGTTCGGCGAGGACACGGTGGGCCGGCTGTACGCGGTCTCCGGCAACGGCAGGGTGTACCGCGTCCGCTGATCGGGCCGCGTCCGCTGATCGCCGGGCCCCCCCTGGCGGGGGGCGTCGCGGCGGTGCTCGAACGAGCCTTGCGCGCCTCCGGTGGTACACTGGCTCCCGCTCGGCGGCGTAGCTCAGTTGGTTAGAGCAGCGGAATCATAATCCGCGTGTCGTAGGTTCGAGTCCTACCGCCGCTACCTCGCGGGCCCCGCGGGAAACCCCGCGGGGCGCTCCGGGCCTCCCTCGTA
>VGCB01000372.1 GCA_016870235.1 Actinomycetota bacterium
GCACGTCGACCAGCTGCTCACCGGCGTCCTCGAGCGCGTGCCCGAGGGCACGCTGGTGCTGGTAATGAGCGACCACGGCTTCCAGCCCTACACGCGCAAGGTCAACCTGAACGCGTGGCTGCGCGGCCAGGGCTACCTCGTCCTGAAGGACGGCAAGCAGACCGGCAGGATCACCACCGGCGACGTCGACTGGTCGAAGACCCGCGCCTACGGCCTGGGCTTCAACGCGCTCTACGTGAACGAGCGCGGCCGCGAGGCCGAGGGGATCGTCGACCCCGCGCAGTCGGCGGCCCTGCTCGCCGAGATCGGTGCGAAGCTCGAGGCGTGGCGCGACGGCGACGCGCGCGTCGTACGACGGGCCTTCCTCGGGGAGAAGATCTATTCCGGGCCGCGCGCGGCCGAGGCCCCCGACATGGTCGTCGGCTACGACGCGGGCTACGGGTGCTCCGACGAGAGCACGCTCGGCGAGATCTCGGCGGCCGTGATCGAGGACAACCTGTCGCGCTGGTCCGGCAACCACTTGATGGACCCCGAAGTCGTCCCGGGCGTCCTCCTCACCAGCCGGAAGCTGCCCCGGACGGGCTACGCACTCCCCGACGTGACGGCGACCCTGCTCGCACATTATGGTGTCCCCCTGCCCCAGGGCATGGAGGGCAAGGACGTCTTCGCCCCCTAGGAGGATGCGATATGTTCGGACTCGGCAAGACCCAGTCGATCAAGCTCGAGCGTGACCTGTACGACCGCGTGAAGAAGATCGCCGACGTGGCGGGCTACGCGACCGTCGAGGAGTTCGTCACGCACGTTCTGGAAAAAGAACTGATCCACTTCGAGGACGCGAAGAGCGACGACGACATTCGCAACAAGCTGCGCGGGCTCGGCTACATCTCCTGAACGGGCACCCCGCCCGCTTCGCCCGACGTGCAGACCTTCAACGCGATCACGAGCCGCCTCTTCGACGTGGTGCTCGCCCCGTTCGGGCACCGCTGGGCGTGGTTCGACCTGCTCCTCTGGCCGATCCTCGCCGGCGTGGTCGCATTGCTGATCTACAAGCTGGTCAGCAACCAGCAGGGCATCGCCGACGCGAAGCGGCGCATCATGGTCAACCTGCTCGAGGTCGTGCTGTACCGCGAGAACGTGCTCGGCGTGCTCGGCTCGACGGCGAGGGGGCTCGCGCAGAACGTGCGCTACGTCGGGTACAACGTCGTGCCGATGCTGGTGATGATCGTGCCGATGACGATCGTCCTCGTGCAGCTCGTCGCGCACTACGCGTACGCACCGCTGAAGCAGGGCGACGTGCAGCTGCTCGAGGTGTCGCTCGCGCCGGGGACGAGGGTCGCGCCGCGCGACGTGACGGCGGACTTCCCACCGGGGGTCGCGGTCGAGGCGGGTCCCGTGCGCACCGCCGACGGGCGCGTGCTCTGGCGCCTTCGCATGCTGGAGGACGGCGACCACGTGGTCACGCTCCGCGCCGGCGACGCGGTCGAGCAGAAGATCGTCCCGGTGGGCGACGGACCGCGAAAGGTCCCGGTGCTGCGCACGCGCACCTGGGAGGCGCTGCTCTACCCCGGCGAGGCCGCGCTGCCCGCGGGCTCGAGCTTCGAGACCATCAAGCTCGCCACGCCGCAGCGCGACCTGAACCCGTTCCCGAGCGGCGAAGGCGGCATCCTGCTGTGGTTCTTCGTCGCGTCGCTGGTGGCGGGCTTCCTGCTCCGCAAGCGGCTCGGCGTGACGCTCTGAAGCGAGGATCGCGATGTCCCTTCTCGACTCACTCCGCGGCCTCCTCGGCGGCGGCCAGGCGAAGTACGGCGAGCCGATCGTCATCGTGTCGGGCCTGCCGCGCAGCGGGACGTCCATGATGATGAAGATGCTCGACGCGGCCGGCATCCCGATCATGACCGATGCCGTGCGCACCGCCGACGTCGACAACCCGAAGGGCTACTTCGAGCTCGAGCGCGTCAAGGACCTCGAGAAGGACCCCGACCGCAGCTGGGTGCGCGAGGCGCGCGGCAAGGCGCTCAAGGTCATCTCCTTCCTGCTGAAGGACCTGCCCGACGACAACGCCTACCGCATCGTCTTCATGCGCCGCGACATCGACGAGGTGCTGGCGAGCCAGAACAAGATGCTCGTCCACCGCGGCGAGCAGGACACCACCGACGACGCGGTCATGGCGGAGGCCTACAGGAACCACCTCGCCGCGGTGCGCATCATGGCGCGCAAGAAGGACAACTGGTCGATCGTCGAGATCCGCTACGACGAGGCGATCCGCGACCCGGCGGCCGTCGCACGCAAGGTCAACGCGTTTCTCGGCGGCCGCTACGACGTGCAGCGCATGGTCGAGGCGGTGGACGAGAAGCTCTACCGCAACCGCAAGACGGCCTGACGCGCCATCCCTGCCGGACCCCGAGTTCCCCGCGGCTGCTCGGGCCGGGACGTCGCCCGTGAGGCGTCGGCCATGGCCCCGACTCCCCGAGAACCCGCGACGGGACGGACGACCACCGCCCGACCTCCGGTCGGCAGCCGTCGGCCTGGGGCTCCATCCCGCCCCTCCTGTTCGATCAGCTGTTCGTGAGGAACAGCGCGAACCAGGAGCCGAGCGGGGTGGACGATTCTCTGGGCGAAAAATCGGGGCTTGCGCGCCACGGGGTATAGTCCCAAGATGCCGGGCCAGCCGACTACCAGGGAGGGGTAGCTGCCGTCCCCGCCCGAACCCTCACTCCGATGGGAGCGAAACCCGTGAACCTCTCGACGACTCCCCCACCGACGCGCCTCGGTCGTCGGCATCGCGCGCTGGGCGCGGTCTTCGCCGGACTGATCGTCGCCGCCATGGCGGCGGTCGCGGGCACCCCACAGTCGGCGACTGCAAGCGATTGTACTGATCCGGCACCATACAACTTGTGCATCCCGGGCGGTGCGAACTCGCGTCTCGACTGCATGGCGGAGTGGCTCACGCTCCCCAAGACCGCGCGCAACTACAACCGCGTCCCGAAGCCGGTCATCAAGTGCCTCGAGGGCGACCCGTACTGCGACGAGGATCCTGACCCCGAGAACGGGCTCTGCACGTTCACGACGAGGATCTGCATCAACAACAGGGATCCGCGCCTCCCGAACTGCGTCCCGTCGGACGTGTCGACCTTGGAGATCAACCGGGGGGGCCTGATCACCAACGACCCGGTCGATCAGGCGAACAAGGGCAACCTCGAGTGGGAGGTTCGTTACGGCGGCCTCGGCTCGTACAGCGAGCAGGGCGGGCAGCTGGTGTTCGCCGGCGGGGTCAATGACACACCTGACCTCTGCAGCGGCACGATCCAGCTGTTCGTGCTGATGCCGACGGGGCCCGACGGCACCTACCAGAAGGCGCGGCGCCGCTTCCGCGTGCGCGCCGCTGACGGCGACGGCCGCGTCGACGTCGACACCTTCACCTACTATTGTCTGCCCAGCCGTTGCGGTGACAATCGCCTCCAGGGCAACGAGCAGTGCGACGACGGCAACCGGACCAACGGCGACGGCTGCGATCAGGGCTGCTACGTCGAGCCCGCGCCGACCCCGAGCCCGGTCCCGACCCCGAGCCCGACCCCGACCCCGAGCCCGACCCCGACCCCGAGCCCGGTCCCGACGCCGACCCCGGTCCCGACGGCGACGCCGACCCCGGTCCCG
>VGCB01000373.1 GCA_016870235.1 Actinomycetota bacterium
AAGGGCTCACGGGCAAGGTGCTGAAGTGGCCCGAACGGGCGGAGATCGACACGCCCGTGCAGGAGTCCCTGATCGTCGAGCTCTACTCGAAGTAAGGACGGGACACGGCCCGCCGGCGTCGGAAGGGCCTCTCGTCGTGGAAGTCCGCCCGCGCGGGCGCGAAAACGAAAGGATCGCATTGTCCAGCCGCAGCAGCCTGATGGAATTCCAGACACCGCGGATCGTCGAGGAGGAGGCGGACGAGTTCCGCGGCGTGTTCGCGATCGAGCCCCTCGACCGGGGCTTTGGTCACACGTTCGGGAACTCGCTGCGCCGGGTGCTGCTCTCCTCGCTCGAGGGCGCAGCCGTAACCGCGGTCAAGGTCGAGGGCGTCGCCCACGAGTTCACGACGCTTCCCGGCGTGCGCGAGGACGTCACCGACATCATCCTCAACCTCAAGAACCTCGTGTGCCGGCTCCACGGCGAGTCGCCCGAGATCGAGGTGCACGTCGCCAAGAAGGGCCCCGGCGTCGTCACCGCCGCCGACATCGAGGCGCCGGCGGACCTCGAGATCCTCAACCCCGACCTCGAGATCGCGCACCTCGCCGACAAGGGCAAGCTCGAGATGACGCTGACGATCGGCCGCGGCCGGGGCTACGTCCCCGCCGAGCTGAACCGCGGGCCGGAGACGACGATCGGCGTCATCCCGACCGACTCGATCTTCTCCCCCGTGCGCCGGGTCGCCTACGAGGTCGACGCCGCGCGCGTCGGGCAGCGGACGGACTACGACCGCCTCACGCTCGACGTGACGACGGACGGCTCGATCGCACCGAAGGACGCGGTGGCGCAGGCGGCGGAGATCCTCATCCACCAGCTGATCATCTTCACGAACCTGCCGAGCATCCCGTCCGCGGGCGAGGTTGCGCCGCAGGCCGACGAGGCCTCGTCGGCCCATCCGATGGAGAACTTCCCGATCGAGGAGCTCGAGCTCGGCGTCCGGTCGTACAACTGCCTCAAGCGCGTCGGGATCGAGACGATCGGCGACCTCACCTCGAAGAGCGAGGCCGAGCTGGCCGCGATCCCGAACTTCGGTCGCAAGTCGATCGAGGAGGTGCGCGAGACGCTCGCGGCGCACGGCCTGACGCTCAAGGGCGAGGAGCGCCTGGACTAGCCATGCGCCACGCGAAGGCAGGAAGGAAGCTCGGTCGCGACTCGTCGCACCGGCGTGCGCTCTACGCGAATCTCGCGGGCGCGCTGATCCAGCACGGCCGCATCGAGACGACCGAGGCGAAGGCGAAGGCGGTGAAGCCGTACGCCGAGAAGATGATCACGCTCGGCAAGCGCGGCGACCTCCACGCGCGTCGCCTGGCGATGGCGGAGCTCCGCTCGAACGACGTCGTCCATCACCTGTTCGCGAACGTGGCGCCGCGGTTCGCGGACCGGGCGGGCGGCTACACGCGGATCGTGAAGGTCGGGCCGCGCCAGGGAGACGCCGCCGACATGGTGCTCCTCGAGCTCGTCGACTTCGATCCGACCGCGTAGCCCCGGCTGACTCCGACTGCGGACGAAGGGCGCCCACGGGCGCCCTTCGTCGTCTCGCTGCTCGAGACGCGTCGTCGGGGCCCGACGACGTGCGCGATCCCTGCCGCTCGGACGAGGAGTCATTCCGTGAGCCGTCGCTCGTTCTTCCAGTCCCCTCGCGGGAAGCGGGTGCCGGCACGGCGCCGGCCGTCGGTGGCCTCGTCGGATCCGAGAAGGCGGTCGAGCGTGCGGCGCGGCCCGGCGCGACGGGATTCGTCGACGCCCGGTGGCTCGAGGGGAACGCGGACGAGCTCCAGTGATACTCCGGCTCGGAGGGGTTCGCTCAGAGGCGGCCCACGCCAGCATGGCCGAGGTCGCCGCCGTCGCCGAGGAGTCGACGGCCAGCGCGCAGGAGGTGTCGGCCTCGACGGAGGAGACGACCGCGGCGGTGCAGCTCGTTGCCACGGCGGCCTCGTCGCTCGAGCGGGAGGCGGCCGCGCTGGCGGAGATCGTCGCGGGCTTCCGCATCGCCGACCAGGAGGCTCCACGCGACGCCGAGACCCGCCGGCTCGGCCATAGTGAGGTCGTGCTGACGGTTCTCGCGATCATGCTCGCGCTGACGGTGCTCCCGTCCCCGTGGGGGGCGGTTGCGGTCGCGCTCGCAGCCCTCGTCGACGTCGTTGAGACCGTCGTGCTGATCCGGCTGGGCAGGCGCCGCCGGAGCCCCGTGGGTGCCGACGCCCTGGTTGGGCGGACGGCGGTCGTGACCGCCCGAGTCGCACCACGGGGCCGCGTCCGCGTGGACGGAGAGATCTGGTCGGCACGGTCCGAGACAGCGACCGTCGTCGAGCTCGGCCGTGAGGTCGAGGTGGCCGCCGTCGAGGGCCTCGTCCTCGTCGTGCGCCCGCGGCCCGTCACGTAGCGTGAAGGCCGTGCCAAAGGTGCGGCTGACCATCGAGTACGACGGGACGGGCTTCAGGGGCTGGTCGCGCCAGCCGGGGCTCCGCACCGTCGAAGGCTGCCTTCGGGACGCGCTGGACGCCGTCGTTCCGACCTGGGACGGCCTCGCGGTCGCCGGGCGCACGGACGCGGGTGTCCATGCGACCGGCCAGGTCGCGAGCTTCGACGCAGACGGAGGCCCACCGATCGAGCGGCTTGCGCAGGCACTCAACGCCCACCTTCCCGTCGACGTGGCGGTGATCGACGCGACGCCCGCGCCCGCCGGGTTCCATGCGCGGTTCTCCGCCGCGGCGCGCTCGTACCGCTACATCGTCGTCGATCGGCCGCTCCGGCCGGCGCTCGACGCCCGGCGCGCGCTCTGGTGGCCGCGGCGGCTGGACGACGTGGCGCTCGCCGGCGCGGCGAGCCTCCTCGTCGGCGAGCACGACTTTCGTGCGTTCACGCCGACGGAGACGCAGCACGAGGTGTTCGTCCGCGTCGTCGAGGCGGCCCGCTGGGATCGCGCCGACGATCGACTGCACTTCACGATCACCGCGGACTCCTTCCTCCGCCACATGGTGCGGACGCTCGTCGGGACGATGCTCGAACGGGGAAGCGAGGGGCTTCCAGGCCTTCTCGAGGGACGGCCGCGCGCCGAGGCAGGTCTCACGGCCCCGCCCTGGGGGCTGTACCTCGAGCGCGTTCGGTACGACTGACGGACGCAGTCCGGCGCGACGTCGGCTCGAGCGCGCGCCCCCGCCACCCCTTCGCGCGCGGGGGCGGCCTGCACGTGAGCGCGCCCTCGTCGGGTGAGCGGCGTACGATCGTGAGGTGCGGCGCCGCGTCGTCCTCTTCGACCTCGACGGAACCCTGATCGACTCCGGTCCGATCATCCTCGCGTCGATGCGGCACGCGTCCCTCACCGTCCTCGGGGTCGAGCCGGACGAGGAGCGCGTGCGCGCGGCGATCGGCGGCCCGGGGCTTCTCGCCCAGATGCGCGACCTCGACCTCGACCGCGTCGACGAGCTCGTCGAGGCCTACCGCGCGCACAACGAGCCGATGCACGCGCAGCTCGACGACTTCGATGAGGTGCTCGAGATCCTCCCTGTCCTACGGGATCAGGGGCGGTCGCTCGGGATCGTGACCGCGAAGCGCCGGGCGACGGTCGCCCTGGCGTTCGATCGCTTCCCGCTGCTCGCCGAGAC
>VGCB01000374.1 GCA_016870235.1 Actinomycetota bacterium
CGTGGCTCGCGACGAGCGGCGGCGAGACGACGCGCCCGCGCGGGTTCATCCGCAGCCCGAGCTCGTGCGCCAGCCGCGTCAGGGCCGTGCTCGGCCGGGCGCCGGCCCGGAGCTCGTGCTCGGTCACCGAGCGGTACGGCCGTTCGCCGATCGGCTGCACGTCGACGTCGAAGAAGAGGTCGCGCATCGTCGAGTTGCCGACGACGATCGCCTCGACGACCGCGCGGCGATCGAGCCCCCGCCGGTCGTAGACCTCCTGCAGCTCCTCGTTGAGAGCCTTGCGCGCCGCCCGCCGCAGCTCGCCGTGGTGCGGGCCGCCGTCGTAGCTGATGCGACTCATGACGTCGCTGCCGCCGAAGCGCTGCGGGTTCTCGAGCGTCACCACCTCGAGGACCTCACCCGATTCGAGGTCGACGAGCTCGAGCACGATCGTCGTCGTCCCGAGGTCGATCGCGAGGCCGAGCAGGGCGCCGCGATAGGGGCCGAGCGACTCGCCGTCGTAGACGACCTCGCCGGCCGAGACCCGCGCGGGCGAGTCGATCGGCGCCGACCACGGCTCCGGAGGCGCCGAGAGGATCCGGAGGCGCCGCCGCACCACGCGCATCTCGACCTGGGCCTCGACGTGCCTCACCTCGGCCTGGCAGGCGAGCCGGTACGGGCCCTGCAGGAACGCCTCCGGCGCCGTGCGGGGCCCGAGCGCGTCCGCGCCGGCGACGACCTCGACCACGCACTCGCGGCACCGCCCGCTCCGCCGGCACGACGTCGGCACGCGCAGCTCGATCGCGTCGGCGTCGTCGAAGAGTGTCCGCCGCCCGCTGGTCAGGCCGTCTCCCACGCGTCCCGGTAGTCGAGCTTGTCGTCGCCGCGGCAGAGCCGCAGACCGCCCGCCGTCTCGGGCCGGCGCTGGTTGCGGCAGCCGAACGCCGCGGTGCACTCGTCGTGGCGGTTCTTGTACGGGCAGCGGAACGTCGCCTGCTCGCCCGCGGTCTGGACGAGCGAGGAGAACAGCTCCGTCATCCGGTCGAGCCGCTGCTGCCATGCGATCGGGTCGACGCGCTCGGCCACTGCGATCCGCGCGTCAGGCCCCGCGTGCCGCGCCGGCGAGCGCCTTTGCGAGCTCGACGCAGGCGACCGCGTCCTTCCCGTAGCCGTCGGCGCCCATGTCGTCGGCGAACTCCTGGGTCACGGGCGCTCCGCCGACCATGATCCGGACACGCTCGCGGAGGTCGGCGTCGATGAACGCCTCGATCGTCTTCCCCATGTTCGGCATCGTCGTCGTCAGGAGCGCCGACATCCCGAGGACGCCCGCGTCGTGCTCCTCGACGGCGTCGATGAAGTCGTCCGGCGAGACGTCCACGCCGAGATCGACGACGTCGAAGCCGGCGCCGCGCAGCATCATGATGCAGAGGTTCTTGCCGATGTCGTGCAGGTCGCCCTTGACCGTGCCCATGATCACGGTGGCGAGCGGCTCGATCCCCGAGGCGGAGAGGATCGGCTCGATGTGGGCCATGCCGGCCTTCATCGCGCGCGCGCACGCGAGCACCTCGGGCACGAAGATGAAGCTCTCGCGGAACTTGATCCCGACGAGGCTCATGCCCGCGATGAGGCCGTTGTCCATCACCTCGAGCGCGGGGACGCCGGCTGCGAGCGCCTCGGTCGTGAGCCGGTCGACGTCGTCGTCCTCGCCCTCGACGAGCGCGGCGGCGATCGCCTGCATCTCGGGCGACGCGCCCGCGTAGAGGTCGACGAGGCGCGCGCTCTCGTTGGGGCGCTCGACGAACTCCTCGATCTCGGAGCGCAGGAAGGCGTTCGCGACGTCGGTGATGTCGGCCATGAGGCGTGTCCTCTCAGGCGTGGTAGGCGTGCACGGTCTCGCTGATCGCGCGCAGGCTCTCGATCGGCGTCTGCAGCGGGATCGCGCACTCCGGCCCGATCATCTGCACTCCCGCCTCGAGGTTCGCGAGCACCTCGGCTCGCACGGCCTCCGGCCCCTTCGCGAACAGCGTCTCGGGGTTGTTGACGTTGCCGACGAGGCTGATCCGGCCCTCGACCGCCGCCATCGACTCCGCCGGCGTGTTCTTCGAGTCGAAGTGGAAGGCGGCCATGCCGGTCTCGGCGATGTATCCCATCCGGTCGACGGTACGGCCGCAGATGTGGAGGATGAGGGGAACCGGGAGCTGCTCGGCGAACGCTGCGTGCATCTCCTGCAGATAGCGCTTGTAGTACTCGCCGGAGACGAGGTCGCCGGTCGCGTGGTCCGGCAAGGTGAGCGCGTCCACGCCGGCCTCGATCTGGGCGAGCCCGAAGTCGATCGTGACCTGCTCGAGCCGCCGCAGGACCTCCGCGGTCGCCTTCGGGTCGTCGAGCGAGAGCAGGAGGAACGGCTCGACGCCGAAGGTGTGGTACGCGAGCGACCACGGCCCCATCGTCTTGCCGATGATCGCCACCTCGTCGCCCAGCTCGCGGCGCAGGATCTTGATCGCCTGGATCACGCACTGCGTGTCGGGGTGGTCGATCCAGCCGTCGGGAAGACGGATGTCGTCGACCGTCTCGTAGACCGGCTCGCGCATCCTCACGGTCGGCCAGTTGTCCTTCTGCTCCCACTGGATCTTGCACCCGAGCGCCGAGGACTCCTGGATGATCGAGAAGACCGGCATCACGGCGTCGAAGCCGAGCTCGGTGTGCCCGGTCATCGCGAGCCGGGCCATCAGCTCGGGCTCGCGGTTCGCCTCCGGGAACGGCGCGTCGACGAGGTCCATCAGCTCCACAGTGGCGACGGAGGTCGGGTTCACGAGCGGCGTGCGGTCGACCGGCTCACGGCGGAGGGCGGCGAGCACGCGCTCCCGGCTCGTCATCGTCTCGACCGCGCTCATGCCCTCACTCCTGCCTCGCCGAGGGGGCGGAGAGGACGCCGCGCGCCGCCTGCATCTCCTCCTCGCGGATGACGGCGCGGACGTTGAGTGCACGGGGGAGGAGCAGGCCGACGAGCGCGTCGTGGCGCGCGCCGCACGGGAACGCGACGGTCACGTCGTCCGGCCCCGGATCGAGCTGCGCGAGCTTCGCGAGACCGCGGGCGACCGCAGGTGCCCGGCTCGTCTGGCTCTCCTCGATGCCCGACGCCTCGACGCGGTAGGTGCCGCCGCCGATGTGGACGGCCCTGATCGCCTGCCCGGTCTGACGGTCATGGACCTCGAGCGGACGGACGGCAGGCTCTCCGTCCGGCCCCAGCTTGCACGCCTCCAGGAACGCCCGTCGGAGCGCGGCCTCGTGCCAGTCGCCGCAGCCGAAGCGCAGGGTGGCGGGGCGACCCTCGACCGGCTCGAGCCCCGCGAGCACGGCTATCGAGCGCGCGACCGCCTTGACCCTCTCAGCTGCTCCCGGCCGGCGGCTGAACGTCCACACGACGGCGAGCTCGCCACCGTCACCGGGAGCGGCGAGCTCGACTCCATCCGCGGGAGTGGCGAGCTCGACTCCATCCGCGGGAGCGGCGAGCTCGCCTTGATTCTGGCGAGCGTAGAGGGCGATCGAGATGTCGCCGCAGTGCGGATCCATCGGAACGAGCTCGATCCGACGGCCCGGGATCGTCACGGTCATCTCGCGCCTCTCGGAAGATGGTTAACCACTGACCAGAGTG
>VGCB01000375.1 GCA_016870235.1 Actinomycetota bacterium
GGCCGGCGGCGTCCTCGTCCGTGAGCGTGCGGTCTGCGGCCTGGAACGCGAGGTGCAGCGCGACCGACTTCGTGCCGGGCGCGAGCTGCCCGCCCCGGAACACGTCGAAGGGCACGGCCGTGCGGAGGAGGTCGCCGGCCGCCTCACGCGCGACGGCCACGAGCTCGCCGGCGGCGACCGCCTCGTCGACGACGACAGCGATGTCCTGACGGACGGCCGGGAACGTGATCACGTCCTCGTACAGCGTCCGCTCGGGCACGCCGGCGGTGAGGAGTGCGAGGTCGAGCTCGAGCGCGCCCCAGGCGCCGTCGATCGTCGCCGGATGGAGCTCGCCGAACACGCCGGCGTCGGTCGCGGCGCACTTGCCCGGGTGGAAGGCGGCGTGCGACGCCGTCCGCGGCGCGAGCGGCACGCGGAGGGCGCCGTACAGCGCCTCGACGACCGCGCGCGCGGCGTCGAAGCCGCCCTCGAGGACGGCGCCGAGCCGCCATCGCTCCTCCGGCAGCCGCTCGTCGCCGGGCAGGTAGACGCGGGCGATCTCGAAGAGCCGCACGCGCTCGTTGCCGCCGTCGACGTTGAGCTGCGCGGACTCGACGAGGCCGCCGAGCAGGCTCGTCCGCAGCACCGCCTGCTCGGGCGACAGCGGGTCCGGGAGCCGGATCGCGCGGGGGTCGTCGTCACGGGCGACGAGGCTCCAGGTGTAGGCCTCGTTGACGCCCGCGCCGACCATGACGTCCTCGACCTGGCGTCGCAGACGCTGGTCGCGGGTGAGGTGGCCGGCCACGGCCCGCCGGGCGGGCATCGTGCGCGGGACCCGGTCGAGGACGACACGGGCGACCTCCTCGACGAGGTCGATCTCGCGGGTCACGTCGCGAGCGCGCCACGTCGGCACGGTCACGCTCCAGTCCGCGTCGACCTCGAAGTCGAGCCGGGCGAGGATCGCCCGCTGCTCGTCGTCGGAGACGTCGAGGCCGACGATGCTGCTCGTCCGCGCCGGCCGCAGCTGGACGACCGGGCGCTCGGGGAGTCCACGGTGGACGTCGGTCGCGCCGGTCATCCGCGCTCCCGCGAGGTCGACGAGCAGCCGGCTCGCGAGCACGGCTGCCGGCTCGGCCATGTGCGGGTCGACGCCCTTCTCCCAGCGGTTCGAGCCCTCCGTGCGCAGGGCGAGCCGCTCCGACGTCCGGAGGATCCCGACCGGCTCGAAGTTCGCGGCCTCGAGCAGCACCTCGGTCGTCTGCGCGGTCACCTCGGAGTCGAGGCCGCCCATGATCGCGGCCAGGGCGACCGACCTCTCGCCGTCCGTGATCATGAGATCGGACGGCAGGAGCCGCCGCTCCGAGCCGTCGAGCGTCCGCAGCTCCTCGCCCTCGCGCGCGCGACGGACGGCGATCCGGCCACCCGCCAGCTTGGCACGGTCGAAAGCGTGGAGCGGGCTGCCCCAGACGTGCATCACGTAGTTGGTGACGTCGACGACGTTCGAGATCGAGCGCATGCCGGCGAGGTGGAGTCGGCTGCGGAGCCACTGTGGCGACGGCCCCACGCTGACGTCGCGGAAGACGCGTCCGATGTACCGCGGGCAGCCGCCGAAATCCTCGACCTCGACCTCCACGAGCTCCGGCTGCGTGATCCGCGGATCCTCCGGCGCGGGCGGCACGAGCTCGCCGTCGAAGAGCGCCGCCACCTCGCGCGCGAGCCCGACCATGGAGAGGAGGTCGACGCGGTTCATCGTCACGGTCACGTCGAGCACCTGGTCCGCGAGCGGCAGGACGTCGGAGAGCGGCAGGCCCGGCTCGAGGCCGTCCGGCAGCAGCATGATCCCCGAGTGGTCGGTGCCGAGCCCGACCTCGTCCTCGGCGAGGATCATCCCCCGCGACATCTCGCCGCGGAGCTTCCGCTCGTCGAGCGGTGCCGGGAAGCCGGGCAGGAGCGCGCCCGGCAGCCCGACCGCCACGGTCGCGCCGGCTCCGAAGTTCCAGGCGCCGCAGACGATCTGCTGCGGGTCGGGGTTGCCGACGTCGACCTGGCAGAGCTGCAGCTTGTCCGCGTTCGGGTGCTTCTCGGCCGACAGCACGCGCCCGACCACGAACCGGCCCAGGTTCCCGTCGACGTCGGCGACACCGGCCTCGATCACCCGCTCGACCTCGAGCGTCGAGACCGAGAGCCGCCGGGCCATCTCGTGCGCCGTCGCCCCGGTCCGCACGTACTCCCGCAGCCAGCCGAGCGGCGCCCTCATTCCAGCGACCCCCCGCCCCTCACGAGAGCACCATCCGCGTCTCCATTCCCACTCCCACTCCTACTCCCAATCAATCCCATCCTCAATCTCAAATCAGGGTTTCCTCTCGGGGAAACCCTAGAACTGCCTCGAGAAGCGGAGGTCGTTGCGCCAGAGCTCGCGGAGGTCGGGGAACTCGTGGCGGAGCATCGCGATCCGCTCGAGGCCCCAGCCGAACGCGAACCCGGAGTAGCGGTCGGGGTCGTAGCCGACGAACGCGAAGAGCGCAGGGTCGACCATGCCGGCGCCGCCGACCTCGATCCAGCCGGAGTGGCGGCAGACGCCGCAGCCGTCGCCGTCGCACACGTGACAGCTGACATACGCCTCGATCGACGGCTCCGTGAACGGGAAGTAGTGCGTCCGGAACTCGGTCCGGCGCTCCTCGCCGAAGAGCTTCTTGAGGAGGAAGTCGAGCGTCCCAGTGAGATCGGCGAGCGTGATCCCCTCGTCGACCGCCAGCCCCTCGACCTGGTGGAAGATCGGGCTGTGGGTCGCGTCGGGCGTGTCGCGCCGGTAGACGCGGCCGAGGCTGACAACGTAGATCGGCGGCTGCTCGGCCTCCATCGTGCGCACCTGCGACGGCGACGTCTCCGTCCGGAGCACCGTCTCGTCGTCGACGAAGAGCGTGGCGAGCGGCGAGCGCGCCGGATGCCCCTCCGGGAAGTTGAGGCCGTCGAAGTTGTATCGCGTCGACTCCACCTCGCGACCGTCGACGACGCGGTAGCCGAGGCCGAGGAACACGTCCTCGACCTCGCGGCGGATCTGCGTGATCAGGTGGAGATGGCCGCGCTCGATCCCGCCGACGGGCAGGGTCACGTCGACGCGCTCCTCGCGCAGCCTGCGGTCGAGCTCCTCGCGGGCGATCGCCGACTCCCGCTCGCCGATCGCGGCCTCGAGACGCTCGCGCGCAGCGTTGAGCGCCATCCCGGACTCGCGGTCGCGCACGTCGCGCAGCGCGAGCTTGATCGCGCTCTTGCGGCCGAGGTAGGCGACGCGGACCGTCTCGATCTCCTCGCTCGACGCGGCCGCGGACGCTGCCTGGAGCGCCTGCGAGACGTGGGTGTCGACGTCGAGTGCCACTGGGCACGCGAGGGTACCAACCTCGGCGCGCCGAGACGTGCGTGCAAGACTCCGCCGATGGCCCTCTACGACCGGATCGCGTCCTTCTACGACCCGTGGTCGCGGACGGTGACGGAGGACATCGAGTTCTACGTCGAGGCGGCGCGCGTCTCCGGCGGCCCGGTCGTGGAGCTCGCGGTCGGGACAGGGCGCATCGCGGTGCCGATCGCCAAGGCGGGCATCGCGGTGATCGGCGTCGACCTCTCCGAGGGGATGATGGCCGTCGCCCGCGCCT
>VGCB01000376.1 GCA_016870235.1 Actinomycetota bacterium
GCACGACCAGTTCCTCGCCGGCGAGCCGCTGGCGATCGAGGTCGAGGTCGACGGCGCGGGGCTCGAGCAGCCGCCGCGCCTGCGCCTCGAGCTGCGCGATGACAGCGGGCTTCTCGTCGCGGAGGAGGAGGTGGTGACGGCTGCCCCGGTCATGCGCCTCGATCTCCCGGCGCCCTCGCTCCAGTTCGGTCGCTTCCACCTCCACGTCGAGCTCTGGGACGGGAACGGCGGCCGGGTGATCGCCGCGGTCGAGGAGGCGGCAGCCTTCGTCGTCTACCCCGACGGCCCCGCCCGCGGCCTCGTCCGGCTCGGAGGAACGTGGTCGGCAGGCGCGAAGAGTCTGGCGCCATGAGTGCCACCGTCTCGCATCGCACCGGCATGAGCTACAACAGAAGGCGATGAGCTACAAGACCTGTCCCGACTGGCCGCATCTGATGGAGATCGCTCCCGACCTCCAGTTCAAGCACATGTCGGTGCCGGACGCGCAGCTCCCCTTCGACGTGCTCGCGCGCATCCCGCAGATCCAGCTCGCCGAGCTCGAGATCTGCTGCGACCTCGAGAAGCACGTGTTCTACGCCGCCCACACGCACCCCGACGTCGCCGCCGCCCTCGAGGGCACGCACTGGTTCGAGGTGCAGGAGTGGGCGACCTTGGGCCCCGGCACCGGCGCCACAGCCGCCTGATCCCGCTCCGGTCCCGACAGTCTCGCCGGCGGGCCGGGTCCCGTCGTGCGCGCTGGGCCGGATCGGGTCTACTGTCCGTCCATGTTCCCCGTCGTCGTCCCGTTCCGCTCCGGCGGCAAGACGCGCCTGCCCGCCGAGATCCGGGCCGAGGTGGCGCTCGCGATGCTCGGCGACGTGCTCGAGGCGGCGGTCGCCTTCGGGTCGGCTCGGCTCGTCACCGACGATCCCGCGGGCGCGCTCGTCGCCGCCGAGCTCGGTGTCGAGGTGGTGGACGATCCCGGCGAGGGGCAGGGAGCGGCGGTTGCGGCGGGCCTCGACGGGATCGACGGCCCGTGCCTCGTCGTGAACGCCGACACGCCGTGCGTGCGCCCCTCCGACCTCGGCGCGCTCGCGGTCCCGGCCCGCGCGGGGGCGCTCGGGCTCGTCGCCGCCGCCGACGGCACCACGAACGCGCTTGCGCTTCCCTGGCCCGAGGCGTTCCGGCCGCTCTACGGCCCCGGCAGCGCCACGCAGTTCCGGGCGCACGCGCAGGCGCTCGGGCTCGTGTGGCACGACCTCGCGCTCCCGAACCTGCGCCGCGACGTCGACACCGCCGCCGACCTCGAGCGGATCGGCCCGAAGGCGGGGCCGCGGACGCGCGCGCTGCTGCAGGCGATCGAGGCGGCGTGAAGGTCGTCTGCCTCTCCGGCGGCGTCGGCGGCGCCAAGCTCTGCGCCGGGCTCCAGGACGCCCTCGCTCCCGGCGAGCTCACGGTTATCGGCAACGTCGGCGACGACCTCGAGGTGCTCGGCCTCCACGTCTCGCCCGATCTCGACTCCGTGCTCTACGCCCTCGCGGGCCTCAACGACACCGAGCGCGGCTGGGGCCGTGCCGCAGAGTCCTGGCGCACGCTCGAGTCGGCGAAGGAGTGGGGCGGCGACGGCTGGTTCCTCCTCGGCGACCTCGACCTCGGCCTCCACCTCGTGCGGACGCAGGCGCTCCGGGCCGGGCGGCCGCTGTGCGCGGTCACGGCGGAGCTGATGGACGCCGCGGGGCTCGCGACGCGCCTCCTCCCCGTCACCGACGACCCGCTCCGCACCTGCGTCGTCACGCCGGAGGGCATCTTCACGTTCCAGCACTGGTTCGTGGCGCGGGGTCACGAGGACGAGGTCGACGACGTCGTCTTCGAGGGCGCCGACGCGGCGAGCCCTGCCCCCGGCGTGGTCGCCGCGATCCGCGACGCCGACCTGATCGTGATCGCGCCGAGCAACCCGTACGTCAGCGTGTTCCCGATGCTCGCCGTCGCGACCGTGCGTGCCGTGATCGCCTCGCGGGACGCGCCGTGCGTCGCTGTCAGCCCCCTCATCGGTGGGCGCGCCGTCAAGGGGCCGCTCGACCGTATGCTCCAGCGGATGGCCGGCGGCACGACCCCGGCCGACGTTGCAGGGTGCTACCGGGGCCTGATCGACAGGCTCGTGATCGACGAGGCCGACGCGCCCGCCGAGGCTGACGTGCCGCTCGTCGTCACACGGACGTTGATGACCGACCGCGAGACGACCCGCCGGCTCGCCGAGACCGTGCTGGAGGCCGCATGAAGATCGGAGTGACAACGTGAAGATTGGAGTGATCGGAGGAACGGGCAGCTTCGGGGTCGCGATGGCGACGCGGCTCGTCGAGGCGGGCTACGAGGTGATCATCGGCTCGCGCGACGCCGAGAGGGCGAAAGCGACGGCCGCCGAGGTCGGAGCCGCCGGTGGCGCCACGAACGCGGACGCGGCCCGGACCGCCGACCTCGTCGTGCTGGCGACGAACGCCGACGCGGCGCTCGAGACCGCGAAGGGGCTCGCCGACGCGATCGGCACGACGCCCGTGCTCTCGGTCGCTGCAGAGCTCGAGTTCGGCAAGGGCGGCGTCCGGCCGACACCCGAGGCGACTTCGATCGCGCAGCGCATCCAGGACGTGGTCGCCGGGCCCGTCGTCGCGGGGCTCCACTCGCTCGCCGCCGCCAATCTCGGCGGGGAGGAGGCGCCGGAGGAGGACACGCTCGTGTGCGGCGACGACGCCGAGGCGAAGGCGATGGTGCTCGAAGTCGCAGGGCGGCTGACGAGCGGTCGCGCCGTCGACGCCGGCCCGCTCGCGAGCGCGCGCGCGCTCGAGGGCCTGACGGCGGTGATCATCAACGTCAACAAGAGGTACAAGACCCACGCCGGTGTCCGGGTGACGGGTCTCGACGGGCACTGAGCTGACCGCGGAGGTTCGCGTCATCCCGCTCGCGGGGCTGCCGGAGCTCGAGGAGGGCGACGACCTCGCCGCGCTCCTGGCCGCCGCGATCGAGCGCGCCGGAGGCCTCGAGCCGGGCGATGTCGTCGTCGTCGCGCAGAAGGCCGTCTCGAAGACGGAGGGTCGTGTCGTCCATCTCGCCGACGTCACCCCGTCGGCGAGGGCCGTCGAGCTCGCGGGGCCGGACGGCGACCCGCGGAAGGTCGAGGTGATCCTCTCCGAGGCGCGCGAGGTCGTGCGCTCGCGCCCGCCGCTCGTGATCACCGAGACCCGCCACGGCTTCGTCTGCGCCTCCGCCGGCGTCGACGCCTCGAACGCGAAGGGCGAGGGCACGGTGATCCTGCTCCCGGTCGATCCCGACGCCTCCGCGCGACGGCTGCGCGAGCGGCTTGCAGAGCTGACCGGGATCGCTCCCGCCGTCGTCGTCAGCGACTCCTTCGGCCGCGCCTGGCGCACGGGAACGACCGACATCGCGATCGGCGTCGCGGGGATGGCGCCAATCCGCGACCTTCGCGGCGGCCTCGACAGCCAGGGCTACGAGCTCGAGTCGACGCTGATCGCCGTCGCCGACGAGGTGGCCGGGGCGGCGGAGCTCGTGATGGGGAAGGTCAACGGCGTCCCGGCCGCGATCGTGCGCGGCGCCGACCCGCCGCCCGGCGCCGGCGGCGCGCACGAGCTC
>VGCB01000377.1 GCA_016870235.1 Actinomycetota bacterium
AGCGCAACCGCTACCCTTGCGTGCGCCTCGGGGTGTGGCGCAGCCTGGTAGCGCGCTCCGTTCGGGTCGGAGAGGTCCCCAGTTCAAATCTGGGCACCCCGATACCCATGCGGGGGGACCGGTGGGTTCCCCCGCAGCCTCATGCCTGTCAGCGGGCTGCGGATCGCAGCTCGACGTGCTCTATCCTCGCCGGGTGCTCCGAGCGGTGCTCTTCGACGTCGACTTCACGCTCTCGCGGCCGGGGCCCGAGCTCGGGCCGGAGGGCTACGTGCGTCGCGGCGCCGCCTTCGGCCTGACACTCGACCCGGCGCTCTACGAGGCCGCGCGGCGCACCGCCATGGTCGACCTCGAGCAGCACCCCGAGCTCGAGCACGACGAGGAGATCTGGGTGCGGTTCACCGAGGACATCGTCCGGGGGATGGGCGGCGCCGGAGCGCACGTGCGCGCGTGCGCCGAGGCGACCGTCCGCGAGTGGGAGCGCCATGAGAACTTCGACCTCTATGACGACGCGTTGCCCGTTCTCGAGGCGATCCGCGCGCGGGGCCTCGGGCTCGGCCTCGTCTCGAACGGCCAGCGCGATCTCGCGGAGTTCACCGAGCACCACCGCCTGGAGGTCGACGTCGCCGTGGGCTCGCGGACGCACGGCCGCACGAAGCCGCATCCGTCGATCTTCGAGGCCGCCCTCTCGGCGCTGGCGGTCGCCGCACGGGAGACGGTGATGATCGGCGACTCCTACGGCGACGACATCGAGGGGGCGCGCGCGCTCGGCATGCGCGCGATCCTGATCGACCGCGATCGCCTGTATCCGGACGAGCCCGAGCGCATCGAGTCGCTGCTCGAGCTGCTGCCGCTCCTCGGGCTGTAGCGAAGACCCGTCTGGCTTCAGCCAGAGGCGTCGGCAGGAACAAGGCATTTGCACGGGATCAGGCTTCGATGCTCTGAGCACCGTGGTGATCGACCGCGTCCGGTGGACGCGTCTGGCTGAAGCCAGACGCGTGAGGAGGGCGCGGAAGGGCGAGGTGCAGGACTCGAGTGCAGGAGGGGTTCCCTAGGGGAACCCCGTTCCCCTGGCTTCAGGAAACGAATCGTTCGATTCGAGCCCCGGCCCTATTCGAGCGGGGCCGTGTTCTCGCGCGTCTGGTACGTCGGTCCCTCACCCCACCGGACGCGCGAGAACACGGCCAGGCAGGCAATCAACAGCAGCGGAACCCCGTTCCCCTGGCTTCAGGGAACGGATCGTTCGATTCGAGCCCCGGCCCTATTCGAGCGGGGCCGTGTTCTCGCGCGTCTGGTACGTCGGTCGTTCACCCACCGGACGCGCGAGAACACGGCCAGGCAGGCAATCAACAACAGCGGAACCCCGTTCCCCTGGCTTCAGGATCCGGGTGTGCGCGCGTCTGCTACCTCGCGTCCCACACCCAGCAGACGCGCGCACACCCGGCAAACCAGCAGAGTATCCTCCCCGCCTTGAGCTTGAACGCCCGTTCAGCAGCCCAGGAAGAGAAGCGGCGCCTGATCCTGGACGCAGCTGTCCGCGTGTTCGCGCGGCGCGGCTACCACGCCTCGCGCGTCGGCGACATCGCCGAGGAGGCCGGGGTCGCGCACGGGCTCCTGTACCACTACTTCCGCTCCAAGGACGAGGTGCTGGCGACCATCTTCCGCGAGAACTGGGGCACGCTCGTCGGCCGCTTCCGCGACGTCGCCGCCTCGCCGACGACGGCCGAGGAGAAGCTCCGCGGGATCGCCAAGATCCTGCTGCGGTCGTGGATCCGCGACCCCGACCTCGTCACCGTGATGATCCGCGAGGTCGCGCGGAGCCCGCACTTGCAAGCGCAGGTGGCCGAGATCGGCGACGGCTTCGCCGTCATCCGCAGCGTCGTCGAGCAGGGGCTCGCCGACGGTGAGTTCCGCGAGGACGTCGACCCGCTCTTCGCGACCTGGATCTTCTACGGCGGGCTGGAGGAGCTGCTGACGGGCTGGGTGCTCGGCCAGTTGCCGCACGGTGACGCCGATGTCGCCCGGGCGGAGGAGATGGTCGTGGCGGTCGTCTGCGGCGGGCTCGTGCGCCGATGAGGCGGCTCTCGTTCGGCCCCTCCGGGCCGCTCCTCTTCTTGCTCGGCACCGGCGCCCTCGGTCTCGCCTGGTCGCTGACGACGACGGCCACCTACCTCCCCGGGATCCTGAACCAGTTCACCGACTCGACGACGGTGATCGCGCTCGTCCTCGCCGCGGAAGGGATCTTCGCGATCACGCTCCCGCTCGTGATCGGGCCGTGGAGCGACGGCTTCCAGACGCCGATGGGGCGGCGACGGCCGTTCATGATGGTCGCGATCGGGCCGATGGTGTTCTCGATCGCGCTCCTCGCGTACATGCCGAACCTGTGGACGACCGCGCTTCTCGTCTCCGCGTTCTTCTTCGCCTACTACGTCTACGAGCCGCCCTACCGGGGCCTCTACCCCGATCTCGTCCCCGAGACGATGTACGGGCGCTCGCAGAGCGTCCAGCACCTCTTCCGCGGCGTCGCGATCGGAGGAGGGCTGATGGGCGGCCTGTACCTCTTCCACCTCTACGAGCCGGCGCCGTTCCTGGCGGCCGCCGTCGTGCTCGGGATCTCGTGCCTCGTTCCCGTCCTCTGGGTGAAGGAGCCCCAGGGCGACAATCGCGTCTTCGAGGGCGTCGGCGTGTACCTGCGCCACAGCTTCCGGATCATGCGGCGCGAGCCCGAGGTGCGGCGGTTCCTGATCGCGAACACCGCGTGGGAGGGGGCGTTCGCGGGCGCCCGCAGCTTCGTCCTGCTCTACGTCACGGTCGGGCTCGGGCAGTCGGTGTACGTGCTGAACGTCGTCCTCGGCGCGGTCGCCGTGGGGTACCTCGTCGCCGCGCTGATCGCCGGGCCGCTCGGCGACCGTTACGGGCTCTCACGGGTCATCTTGGGCGCCTCGATCGTGTACGGCGTCGGCATGCTGGGAGCGGGGCTCGGACAGCGCTGGCACTTCTGGTACGTGCCGATCATCTTCCTCGTCTCGATTGCCGCCGGCGCCGTGATGACGCTCGCCTGGGGACTGCTCTTCAAGCTGATGCCCGAGCACGACCGCGGCGCCGTCTCCGGCCTGGCGACGACCACGAAGGGCGTCGGGCTGATCATCGGCCCCGTGCTCGCGGGCGGCGTGATCGACCTCCTGCGTCCGCATCTCGAGACGACGAAGGGGTATCAGGCGCTCTGGCCGGTTCTCGGCGTCCCGATCCTCCTCGCGATCCCCCTGGTCGCGACGCTCTGGCGTGCGGAGCAAGCGCGCGACGCCGCGCTCGCGGCCGAGCCCGCTCGATGACGGTCTAGGCGAGCGCCTGGCGGAGGAGCGTCAGCGCCCGCTCACGGTGCGCGTCCTGGATCCGTACCGCCGCCTCGGCGTCGCCCGTCGCGACGGCCCGGACGAGCGATCGGTGCGCCCGATCGGCCTCGGCCGGCTCGCCCGGCACCGCGTAGTAGAGGGCGCGGTACGCCTCCGTCGAGTCCCAGAGGAGATCGATCAGCCTGCGGAGCGGCCGGCTGCCGGCGAGGTCGTGCAGCGCGTCGTGGAACGTGCGGTTCGCGGCCAGCTGGCCGGCCACGTCACCTGC
>VGCB01000378.1 GCA_016870235.1 Actinomycetota bacterium
ACGAGCGAGACGACCGGCACGACCTCGCTCGACCCCCCGGGCGAGGGCGGACGGCACGGGGCGGCCGCGGCAGCCCCACCGCGGCGGCCGCTGACGGGCCTCGCGCTCGGCGTCCTCGCGATCGCGGCGGGCGTCCTGGCGGCGCTCGAGGCGCTCGACTGGGCGGACATCTCGGTCGCAGACGGGCTGGCGGTCGGGCTCGGCCTCGTCGGCGTCGCGCTCGCGGTCGCCGCGTTCGCGGGCGGGGCCATGGGCCTCGTGCCGATCGGGATCGTCCTCGCGCTCGCACTGGTCGCAACCGCTGCGCTCGACGACGTCGTCGACGACGGCATCGGCAAGCGGCGGCATCTCGTCGCGAGCGCGGCCGACCTGCGCGAGTCCTACCGGCTCGGGATCGGAGAGCTGATCGTCGACCTCCGCGACGTCCGGCTCGACGGCGGTGAACGGACGGTCCACGTCGACCTCGGTGTCGGTCGGGCAGAGGTCGTGGTTCCCGACGACGTCGACCTCGACGTACGGGGGACGATCCAGGCGGGCTCCGTCAGATTGCCGGACGAGCTCGACGCCGACGGCATCCAGATCGAGGGCTGGGACGAGACCGTGACGGCGTCCGCCGACGTCCCCGACGAGTCGGGCCGGCTCGTGCTCGACCTCGACATCGGCCTGGGCGAGGCGGTGATCCGGCGTGGATAGCCCGGTCAGGCTCGGTCAGCTTGCGTTCGGAGTGGCGTTCGCCACGATCGCGGTCGCGTGGCTCCTGCCGGGCACGCGGATCGACGCCGCCTGGCTCGCGGTGATCTCGCTGCTCGCGGTGGGGGCGGCGATCGTGGTCGCGGCCGTGGTCACGATCGTGCGGAAGGCGTTGTAGATCCGTCGCTTCCGGCCGCGGCGGCACCGCCGCGGTCACTACGATCGCCGGATGGATCTGCTCGACACGCCCGAGGAGGCGGCGTTCCGGCAGTCGGTGCGCTCGTGGTTCGAGGAGCACCTGCCGGCCGACCTGCGCGACCCTGGCCTCGGCGGGCACGGCGACGTCGAGCGGCTGCGCGCCTGGAGCAGGACCCTGCACGACGGGGGCTGGGCCGGCCTCGCCTGGCCCGCCGAGCACGGGGGCCGCGGCCTCGCGCCCAACTTCCACGCGATCTTCCTGGAGGAGGAGTCGCGCGTCGCGGCGCCGCCGCACCTGAACCTGATCGCGCTCGGAATGGCCGGGCCGACACTGATCTCGCGGGGGACGCCCGAACAGCAGTCGCGCTACCTGCCGGGGATGCTGACCGCCGAGGAGATCTGGTGCCAGGGGTTCTCCGAGCCGGGCGCCGGCTCCGACCTCTCGGCCATCCAGACGACGGCGCGGCTCGAGGGCGACCGGTTCGTCCTCGACGGGCAGAAGGTGTGGTCGTCGTTCGGCGACGTCGCCGACTGGTGCATCATCCTCACCCGCTCCGACCCCGGCGCGCAGGGCCGCGAGGGGATGACGTTCCTGATCCTCGACATGCACGCGCCCGGTGTCGAGGCGCGCCCAATCAGGCAGATGACGGGCGACGCCGAGTTCTCCGAGCTCTTCCTGACCGGCGTCGAGGTTCCGGTCGAGAACGTCGTCGGCGAGATCGGCGGCGGCTGGGACGTGGCGATGACGACGCTGCTGCACGAGCGCGGCACGCTGGGCCTCGCGCTCGTCGCGCGGCTCGACGTCGCCTTCCGCCGGCTCCTCGACCTCACCCGCGACCGCGGCGCCTCGCCGACGCAGCGCGACGCGATCGCGCAGATGTGGATCGAGCTCGAGGGCCTCAAGGACACGGCCTCGCGCTCGGTCTCGACGCTCGTCCGCACCGGGATCCCGGGGCCCGAGGGATCCGGGATCAAGCTGCACTGGTCGGAGCTCAACCAGCGGCTCACGTCGCTCGCGCTCGAGCTCCTCGGCCCCGACGCCGTGCTCGGCGAGGCGAATGCGCCCTACGCCGGCTTCTGGCAGCACGCGCAGCTCCGCAGCCGCGGCAACACGATCGAGGCCGGCACGTCGGAGATCCTTCGCAACATCCTCGCCGAGCGAGTGCTCGGGCTGCCGAGGTCGAGGTAGATGGCGAGCTGGGCGTGGAGCCCCGAGCAGGAGGCGCTCCGCGAGCAGGCGCGGGCCGTGCTCGAGCGGAGTCCGGCGCCGACGCTCGCCGAGATCGCCGAGCTCGGCTGGACCGCGATCTCGGTGCCGGAGGAGCACGGTGGCCTCGGCCTCGGCTTCGTCGAGGAGGCGATCCTGCACGAGGAGATCGGACGCGGTCTCGCCCGAACGGTGTTCTCCTCGACCGCGGTGATCCTCCCCGCGCTGCCGCCCGAGGAGCAGGCGCGCGTCGCCGCCGGCGAGGCGGCGTGGGTGCTCGCCCTCGGTCCGCTCGTCCCCCACGTCGCCGAGGCGACGGACGTCGCGATCATCGGCGGCGACGGGATCTACGAGCTCGTCGGGGCCACGATCGAAGCGCTCGAGACGGTCGACGAGACGAGGCCGGTCGGGGTCGTCGCCGGCGGCGAGGCAGGCCGTCTCCTCTCGTCGTCCGAGCTACTGCCGCTGATCCGGACGCGCTCGCTCGCGGCGCTCGCCTGCGAGGCGTGCGGCGTCGCCTCGGCGGCGCTCGACCTCGCGGTCGCCTACACGAAGGAGCGCCGCCAGTTCGGCCGAGTGATCGGCACGTACCAGGCCGTCGCCCATCCGCTCGCAACGGCGTACGTCGAGCTCGAGCTCGCGCGGTCGCTGTCGCTCCGCGCAGCCTGGTGCGTCGCCACCGCCACCGACGACGCCGGGCTCCGGGCCGCTGCCGCGAAGGCCTACGCGGCCGAGACGGCGGTCACCGTCTGCGAGCGCGCGATCCAGGCGCACGGCGGCATCGGCTTCACGTGGGAGCACGACCTGCACCGCTACTACAAGCGCGCGCTCTGGATCCGGGCCTTCGAGGCGTCGAGCGCCCAGCTTCGCAGCGAGATCGCAGACCGTCTGATCTGATACGCGCATGCGGGGACTGACCGGCCTCACGATGGACTACGAGCTTTGCGTCCCTGCGATCGTCCGCCGTGCCGAGCAGCTCTTCCCCGGCAAGGCGATCCTCTCCCGGCGAGCGGACGGGGGCTGGCAGCGATCGACCTACGCCGACGTCCTCGCGCGGGCGAAGCAGCTCGGCCGGGCGCTGCAGGACGAGCTCGGGCTCGTCGCCGGCGACCGGGTCGCGACGCTCTGCTGGAACCACGCCGATCACCTGGTCGCCTACCTCGGCGTTCCCGCCTCGGGGCTGGTCGTGCACACGCTCAACCCGCGCCTGCACCCCGACGACCTCTCGTACATCGCCTCCCACGCGGGCGACCGGGTGCTCGTCGCGGACAAGTCGCTCTGGCAGCTCGTCGAGGCGACCCGCCCGCGGAGCCCGTTCGAGCACGTGATCGCCGTCGGCGAGGGCCCGACGCCCGACGGCGCGATCGAGCTCGACGCCCTCCTCGCCGACAGGTCGTCGGACGTCGCGTTCCCCGACCTCGACGAGCGCTCGGCCGCAGCGATGTGCTACACGAGCGGCACGACCGGTCGGCCGAAAGGCGTGCTCTACAGCCATCGGGCGATCGTCCTCCACTCGCTCG
>VGCB01000379.1 GCA_016870235.1 Actinomycetota bacterium
GCCGGTGATCGCGACGACCGGCGTCGCCACGACCGTGCTGGCGCCGTTCGGCGGCTTTGCGCTCAACCTCGCCGCGATCACGGCCGCGATCTGCATGGGCCGCGAGGCGCACCCGGATCCCGACCGTCGCTACACGGCAGCGGTGTCGGCCGGGGTCTTCTACGTCGTGATCGGTCTCTTCGGCGCGGCCGTGGCCGGGTTCTTCGCCGCGTTTCCGCAGGAGCTCGTGCTCGCGATCGCCGGTCTCGCGCTCCTCGGCACGATCGGCAACGGCCTCGCGACCGCGCTCGCCGGGGAGCGCGACCGTGAGGCCGCGCTCGTCACGTTCCTGGTCACCGCCTCGGGCCTCACTCTGTTCTCAGTCGGCTCGGCATTCTGGGGCCTCGTCGGCGGCGCGCTCGTGATCGGCCTGCGGCTTCTCCACGTACGGCTCTCGCGCCGGGTCGCCTGAGCGATCACCGTCGGCCTCCGGTCCAGCCCTCCCCGAGGGGGCGAACCGAGGCCCCCAGCACGAACGATCGCAGTGATCTCGTTGCAGGGGTGTGTCGACTTCGCGCCAGACATGTTGCGTTGCGGCACCGCCACGCCACCCCAGGTAGGGACTCCACTCGAGGCCGGCGCCCCTGCTTGCGGCGGGCTTCTATGATCGACCCCATGGCGAAGACGCTGTTCGAGAAGGTGTGGGACGCGCACGTCGTCCGCGAGCCCGCGGGCGAGCCTGCGCTCGTCTACATCGACCTCCACCTCACGCACGAGGTCACCTCGCCGCAGGCCTTCGACGGACTGCGCCTGGCCGGCCGCCGCGTTCGCCGCACCGATCTCACGATCGCGACGATGGACCACAACGTCCCCACCACCGCCGGCCCCATCACCGACCCGCTTGCGAAGGAGCAGCTCGATGCGCTTGTCCGCAACTGCGAGGAGTTCGGGGTCGAGCTCCACGCGACGGGCTCGGGCAACGAGGGGATCGTGCACGTGATCGGCCCCGAGCTCGGGCTCACGCAGCCCGGGAAGACGATCGTCTGCGGCGACTCGCACACCTCGACGCACGGCGCCTTCGGCGCGATCGCGTTCGGGATCGGCACCTCCGAGGTCGAACACGTGCTGGCGACGCAGACGCTCCCGCAGCGCCGGCCGAGGACGATGAAGATCGACTACGTCGGCGAGATGCCTCTCGGCCTCACCCCGAAGGACGTGATCCTCGGCACGATCGGCCGGTTCGGGGTCGCCGGCGGCGTCGGGTATGCGGTCGAGTACGCCGGCGAGCCCATCCGCCGCATGTCGATGGAGGGCCGGATGACCGTCTGCAACATGTCGATCGAGTGGGGCGCGCGCTGCGGCATGGTCGCGCCCGACGAGAAGACGTTCGCGTTCCTCGAGGGCAGGCCACGCGCGCCGAAGGGCGCCGACTTCGAGGCGGCGGTCGAGCGCTGGAGCGTGCTGCCGACGGACGACGGCGCCACGTTCGACCGCGTCGAGACGATCGACGTCGGCACCCTCGTCCCGCAGGTCACGTGGGGGACGAACCCCGGGATGGTCGTCCCGGTCACCGGGCGCGTGCCCTCGCCTGGCGACTACGCGAACGCCGACGATCGCGTCGCCACCGAGCGGGCGCTCGAGTACATGGGCCTGAAGGGGGGAACGGCGATCGAGGACATCGCGATCGACCGCGTGTTCATCGGCTCCTGCACGAACTCGCGCCTCGAGGACCTCCGCGCAGCCGCTCGCATCGTCGCCGGCAAGAAGATCGACCCGCGCGTCGTCGGCCTCGTCGTCCCCGGCTCGGCGAAGGTGCGTGCCGAGGCCGAGGCCGAGGGCCTGGACAAGGTCTTCACCGACGCCGGCTTCGAGTGGCGGCTCGCCGGTTGCTCGATGTGCCTGGGGATGAACCCGGACGTCGTCCCGGCCGGCCAGCGGTGCGCCTCGACCTCCAACCGCAACTTCGAGGGTCGCCAGGGTCGCGGCGCCCGCACGCACCTCGTCTCGCCGGAGATGGCGGCCGCCGCCGCACTCCACGGCCATTTCGTCGACGTGCGCAGGCTCGAGGTCGCGGCATGAAAGCCTTCGTCCGCGAGACAGGCCGCGTTGCGATCATCGACCGGCCTGACGTCGACACCGACCAGATCATCCCCAAGCAGTTCCTCAAGCGCGTGTCGCGCCAGGGCTTCGGCGAGGCGCTCTTCTACGACTGGCGCTTCGACGAGAACGGCGACCCGCGCCCCGGCTTCGAGCTCAACCGATCCGAGTTCGCGAACGCGCGCGTCCTCCTCGCCGGTCGCAACTTCGGCTGCGGCTCGTCGCGCGAGCACGCCACCTGGGCGCTGCAGGACTACGGGATCGACGTTGTCATCGCGCCCTCGTTCGGCGACATCTTCCGCTCGAACGCGTCCAAGGTCGGCCTCGTCATCATCTCGCTGCCCGACGCCGAGGTGAAGCGGCTGATGGAGTCGGTCAACCTGGACACCGGCTCCGACGTCACCGTCGACCTCGAGAAGCGGGTCATCCTCACCCCCGACGGCCGCGAGGTGCCGTTCGCCTTCGACGAGGCGACCCGGCACAAGCTCATGAACGGCCTCGACGACATCGGCCTCACGCTCCAGCACGAGGACGAGATCGCCGCCTTCGAGGCGAGGCACGCGGTCACGTGACCGTCGCCGTCCTCCCCGGCGACGGAATCGGTCCCGAGGTCGCGACCCAGGCGATCCGCGTCCTCGACGCGCTCGGGATCGAGCATCACCAGCACGCCTTCGGCGGCAACGCGATCCTCGCGGAGGGTACGCCGTTACCGGACGAGACGCTCGCCGCGTGCCGTGCCGCCGACGCCGTGCTGCTCGGCGCCGTCGGGCTGCCCGAGCTCGAGGGCAAGCCCGTCCGGCCGGAGCAGGGCCTCCTCGCCTTGCGCAAGGAGCTCGGAGTGTGGGCGAACCTCCGACCGTCGCAGGCGCCGGGCATCGACATCCTCATCGTCCGCGAGCTGACCGGCGGCCTCTACTTCGGCGCCAAGGGCACACGCGACGACGGCACCTGGTTCGACACCTGCGAGTACACGAGGCCCGAGGTCGAGCGGCTGATCCGCTACGGGTTCCGTGCCGCCCAGGCACGCGGATGCCGGGTCACCTCGGTCGACAAGGTCAACGTCATGCACACGTCGCGGCTCTGGCGCGACGTCGCGATCGAGGTCGCAGCGGAGTTCCCCGACGTGCCCCTCGAGCATGCGCTCGTCGACAGCTTCGCGATGACGATCGTCAGCGACCCCGGTTCGATCGAGGTCGTCGTCACCGAGAACACCTTCGGCGACATCCTCTCCGACATCGCGGCAGCGGTGACCGGCGGGCTCGGCCTCGCCGCCTCGGCCTCGGTCGGCGACGCAGGCGGCGGGATCTACGAGCCGGTGCACGGCTCGGCGCCCGACATCGCCGGCCGCGGGATCGCGAACCCGGCGGCGATGCTCCGGTCGGTCGCCCTCCTGCTGCGACATGGGCTCGGCAAGGACGCCGAGGCGGCAGGGGTCGAAGCCGCCGTCAACGCAGCACTCGCCACGACCGCGACGCACGACCTCGGCGGCAGCGCCAGCACCTCCGACTTCGGCGACGCCGTCCTGCGA
>VGCB01000380.1 GCA_016870235.1 Actinomycetota bacterium
ACTATCGCGATGCCGACGAGAGAGCTGAGCACCGCCGCTCCGGTGACGCCGGCCCACGTCGCGCGCGAGTGCAGGTCGCCGGAGATGCCGACGACGTCCAGAAACGCAATGGCGAGGCTCGACGAGAGCACGAAGGACGCGAGGTTGAAGAGGAGCTTCGTCGGCCATTGCCGGCGCTTCACCGCGAGTGCGAGCCCCGCGCCGAGGAGCTGCGCGAGGATCAGCTGGTGCGGCGGCAGGAACAGCAGTCCGGGGACGAGCGCGAGCTCGCTGAGCGAGATAGAGTGCGTCTCGCTGCGGAAGTGCACGTGAACGGCCCAGGCCTCCGCGGCGAAGAATCCCGCCGCGACCGCCCACCACGGGACGGTCAGCTCGCCGTCGGTCGACAGGCTGCCGCCGTGAACGAGAAGAGCCCAGGCGACCACGGCGGTCACGCAGAGCATGCCGACGGCCATCTCCACCTTCCAGTGGAGAACGGACCGGGCGAGATCGTGGCGATTGACGACCGCCATGACGTCGTTATCGACCCGTCGCGGAGCCTTCATTAGATCCGGGCGCGGCGTCTTGATCGCGCCCGGCGGCGCCGATGTTTCAGCGCGGCTCGAGCAGGTAATGGCTGACGATCCACTCGCAGCCGTCGCGCAGCCCCCAGAGCTCGGCGCAGGCCAGGAAGAACGTCCGCCACTCGTTGACCGCCTGCTCGGAGCCGAGGATCGCGGCCGCCTCGTCGCGCCGGGCGTCGAGCCGCGCGAGCCAGGCGTTCGCGGTGCGCTCGTAGTGTGTCCCGTCGACGCGCCAGTGCCCGGCGACGACGAGGTCGTCGACGAAGTGGAGGATGAGGTCGTCCGACGGCATGATCCCGCCGGTGAAGAACCGTCGTGCGGTCCAGGAGCGGTCGTACGCGTAGGTGTGGCGCAGGTGCGAGAACACGTGGACGAACACGCGGCCGTCGGGCCGCAGCCACCGTCGCATCGACGCCAGCAGCCGGGCCCAGTTGCGTGTGTGCTCCATCATCTCGACGGAGACGACGCGGTCGAAGCGCCGCTCCGTGTCGAAGGCGTTGACGTCGACCGTCTCGACGGCCACGTTCGGAAGGCGGAGCGTCTCGATGTGCCGCCGCTGCGACGCGGAGTTCGAGACGGCGAGGACGCGCGCCGCGGGGTAGCGCTCGGCGATGAACCCGGAGAGCGCGCCCCAGCCGCAGCCGAGGTCGAGGATCTCCATCCCGTCCTCGATGCCCGCACGACGGCAGGTGAGCTCGAGCATCGCCTCTTCGGCCCGGTCGAGCGTGTCGACGCCGCCCGGCCAGAGGCAGCACGAGTACTTGCGGCGGCGGCCGAGGACGAGGCCGAAGAAGGCGGGGTCGACCTCGTAGTGCTGGGCGTTCGCCGCCTCGGTAGCGACCGCCACCGGGGCGGCGCGCATCGATGCGATCATCGTCTCGAGCGCCTCCGGCCCACGCGCGTCCTCCCGTCGCAGGCGCAGCCGACAGCTCGCCCGGATCGCGGCGCGCAGGAGCGGATCGGGCAGCCAGCCCTCGGCGACGATCCGGTCGGCGATCACGCCGTAGGGGGGCGCGGTCGGCGTGGCGGCAGGGGAACGAAGACCGAGACCTCCTCCTGGTAGCGCCGGTAGTCGTCGCCGCGCGAGCGGAGCGACTGCGCCTCCGTCTCGGGGATCCCGGTGACGCGGAAGAGGAGCACGAGCAGGAAGGCCGGCACCGCGATCGCGATCCACCCGTTCGGCGAGCCGAGGGCGATGACCGCCCACGCGACCCAGTGCAGCCACTCGAAGAAGTAGTTCGGGTGCCGCGACCAGCCCCAGAGGCCTGCGCGACAGGTCTTCCCGCGATTCGCCGGGTCGGCCCGCCAGCGGGCGAGCTGGCGGTCGGCCGCCCACTCCGCGGCGACGCACGCGAGGGCGAGCGCGGCCCCGATCCAGGCGAGCGGGGAGATCGGGCCGCCGTCGGTCGCCACGAACGCGAAGGGCAACGAGAAGACGGCGACGAAGAGCGCCTGCGCCTGGAAGAAGACGAAGAAGCGCCGCTGCAGCCTCGGCGCCCAGCGGCGACGGAGCTCCTGGTAGCGGCCGTCCTCGGGCTTCCCGACGACGCGGTTGAGGAGGATGTAGGTGCCGAGCCGCGTGCTCCAGACCGCGGCGACGAGCGCGAGGAGCAGTCGGTTCCCGGCGCTGCCGTCGCCGAGCGCGGCGTACGCGACGGCGAGTGCCCCGACCCCGTAGGCCCAGGCGACGTCGACGTGGCTGGCGTCACCGAGGCGAAGCTGGACCGTCCACATCGCGATCATCGTCGCGCTCGCCGCCAGGGCGCCGATCAGCAGGAGTATCCACGGCGACGAGACCACGTCGTGATCGTATTCGGCGCGGTGCGGGAGCGAGATGGCTCGCTTCCGCCCTCGCGCGCTCCGGCCGACGCCTGGATGAGCAGACATGAAGGCCGGCGCCTTTCCTCGCGGACGAAGGTCCTGCTCGGCGTGCTCCTCCAGATCCCGGGTTCGGCGAAGACGGCAACGGCGAGCGGAAGCGCTTCCACTCGCGCGAGCAGGGGGCGAACCCGCCGCAGCTGAGCGTGTCGTACGGACAGGGCGGGACGGGACGTCCGTCGCGGTCGCGATACTTGACGGCTCGATGCATCTCCGCTCGATCAAGCTGCGCGGCTTCAAGTCCTTCCCCGACCCGGTCGAGGTGAGGCTCGAGCCCGGTGTCGCCGTCGTCGTCGGTCCGAACGGGTCGGGCAAGTCGAACGTCGCCGACGCGATCGTGTGGGCCGCCGGCTCGCTGACGCCGTCCGAGCTCCGGGCCGAGAAGCCCGACGACGTCCTCTTCGGCGGCTCGGAGACGAGGCAGGCGGCCGAGCACTGCGAGGTCGAGCTCCTCTTCGACAACGAGGACGGGGCCTTCGAGAGCCTCGACTTCAGCGAGATCTCGATCGCACGGCGCCTCGTGCGCGGGGGTGAGGGACAGTACCTCGTCAACCGCGCGGCCGTCCGGCGGACCGATCTGACGGAACTTCTGGCCGATGTCGGGCTCGGCAAGTCGATGCACTCGATCGTCTCGCAGGGCAAGGTCGATCAGGTGCTCGCGTCCAAGCCGGAGGATCGGCGCGAGCTGATCGAGGAGGCGGCGGGCCTCGGCAAGTTCAAGCAGCGCCGCCATCGCGCGGAGCTGAAGCTCGCCCGGGTGGCGATTCAGGTCGAGCGGGCGCGCGACGTCGAGGAGGAGGTGCGCAAGCGTCTCCGCCCGCTCGCGCTGCAGGCGACCGCGGCCGAGCGCGCCGAGAAGCTCGCGGTCGAGATCGCGTCGCTGCGGCACCGGGTGGCGCAGCTCGATGTTGCCTCGCTGGCAGACCGCCGTGCGGCGGCGGACGACCGTCGGCAGGCTGCGCTCCTCGCGCGCCGGTCGGCGCAGGAGAAGCTCGGCGACCTGCTGCAGGAGCGTGAGACGGCCGAGGAGGAGCTCTCCGACGCCGCGGGCCGGCGGGAGGCTGCGGTCTCGGCGCTCTACCGGCTGCAGGGCGCCGCCGAGCGCCTGGCGCTCCGCCGGGAGGCGGCCGGCGCCGTCGAATCGCGCCTCCGCGACG
>VGCB01000381.1 GCA_016870235.1 Actinomycetota bacterium
CGACGTCGGCCGCTTCCCGTGGAGGGCGTCGTGGATCGTCCGGCAGACGCTCGGCTGCAGGAACGCGAGCCCCCGGTCAGGAAAGGCGACGCCGAGCGCGTCGCTGCCGATCCCCGTGTAGGAGTAGCCGTCGTCGCACCGCACGCGGACCGGCTTGTCGGCGATCCGTCCGGCCTCCCGCTCGAGTCGCGTCTCTGTCGCCGTCCGCTCCGCTGCCGAGAGCGACGACCAGCTGGCCTCGCGGTCGACCAGGTAGGCGACGCCGAGAAGCCCGGCCGCGACGAGCCCGGCGAGGACGTACGCGACTCCTCCGCGCCGCGCCGGTGGGCGCTGCGGTGGCGGAACCCAGCGGACGACCGGATCGCCGTGCTCGTCGATCTCCTCGACGACGTCGCCCCAGCCGAGGTCGGCGTCCGCCTCTCCCGGGGCGCCGCGCGCGGGCGAGCGTTCGCGCACGACGCCGCGCCGCGCCTCGAGCAGGCCGCCGGCAGCGAACTCGACCTCGACTGCGAGGAGGACGGCGAACGGCACCCAGAACGGCAGGCGTGCCCGCACCGCCTCGAAGACGAACCAGGCAACGACGAGGACGGCGCCGAGCGTACGCAGAGCGACGCGCGTGCGACGATCGAGCATGAGACGACCGTAGTCCACGTGCCCTGCGTGACCGCGGGCGGGCCGGATCGAAGGTCGCTAGACCGGCTCGCTGATCGGCGTGGCGCAGTACCAGAGCTCGCGATTCCCGACGCGGCCTGCGCTCTTGCACGACTGCGCCTCGAGCCCGGGGTACCCGGTGATCGCGCCCTCGCCGCAGCTCCACCACTGCGCCCGGCGCTGGGCCCGGTCTGCGTTCGCCGCCGGCAGGGAGGGGACGCAGGTGCCCACGAGCCCGATCTTCGAAAGCACGCGGTCCTGCTTCACGTACACCATGGCGGCGATCAGCAGGGCACCGACGAGAACGATGCGAAGCAGCATGGTCGTTCTCATCGTCGGTCATGGTGCCCGATTGTCGACCCCTCATCCGAGGGAACGGTGGTGACGAACAGCCGCGTCGAACGGCCGGTCCGGCGGCGAGGGCATGCGCACGGGATCCGCGTCGAGCCTCTACAGTTCCGGCGATGCCGGCCGTGGTGATGGACGGGAAGGCGCTCGCGGCCCGCATCCGGGGGGAGGTCGCGACGGAGGTGGCGGCGTTCGGTCGCGTCGAGCTCGCGACCGTTCTGGTCGGGAACGACCCTGCCTCGCACGTCTACATCGACGCCAAGCACAAGGCTGCCGCGGAAGCAGGCATCCACACGCGCGACCTGCGACTGAGCGCCGGCACCACTCAGGAGGAGGTGCTGCGCCGGGTGCGGGAGCTCAACGACGATCCCGACGTCCACGGCATCCTCGTCCAGTTGCCGATGCCGGCGCACATCGACGAGGAGGCGGTGACGCGCGCGCTCCTGCCCGTCAAGGACGTCGACGGCCTGCATCCCGTCAACGCCGGGTACCTCTACCTCGGCACGCCGCTGCACATCCCGGCGACGCCCGGCGGCTGTCTCGCGCTCCTCGACGCGTACGGCGTCGAGATCGCGGGGCGAGAGGCGGTCGTGATCGGCCGGTCGGAGCTCGTCGGAAGGCCCGCGGCGATGCTGCTGCTGACCCGCCATGCGACGGTGATCATGTGCCATTCGCGCACCGCGGATCTCGCCGCCCACTGCCGGCGCGCCGACATCGTCGTCGCTGCCGTCGGGATCCCGCGCCTCGTGACGGAGGCGATGGTGAAGCCCGGCGCCGCCGTGCTCGACGTCGGGCTGACGCGCACCGAGGAGGGGATCGTCGGCGACGTCGATCCCGCGGTCGCGGGCGTGGCGGGGCACCTGACGCCGATGCCGGGCGGCACCGGCCCGATGACGATCGCGATGCTCTTGCGGAGCACGGTCAAGGCCGCTCGTTTTCTCAACGGCGACCTTGCATATCCGGGTCGCTGACGCTACGTTTTCCGACGCTGTGCAAGTCAAAGCGTCGTGCATGCGGCGTGCGGTCGAGGAGGGTGTTCGTTGTCTGAGACGGGTACCGTCAAGTGGTTCTCCAATGAGAAGGGGTACGGCTTCATCGCTCGCGAGAGCGGCGAGGATGTGTTCGTCCACTTCTCGGCGATCACCATGGACGGGTACAAGACCCTCACCGAGGGTCAGCAGGTGCAGTTCGAGGTCGTCGAGGGCCCGAAGGGCGCCCAGGCCGCGAACGTCAAGGCCGCCTGACCGGGAAACCGGAAGCGAGGCTCGACGGGCCCTGTGACGGGGCCCGTCGTCGTCTTCGGGGCCGTGCCCCCGATTTCATCGCACGACGGCCGCCCTGCGTTCTGCTTGGATTCGGGCGCATGGCGATCTCCCGCGACCAGGTCCTGCACGTCGCGCGCCTGGCGCGTCTCGACCTCTCCGATGCGGAGGTCGAGGCTCTCACCGTCCAGCTCGGCGACATCCTCGACGCGGTCTCGAAGGTCGCCGAGCTCGATCTCGCGGGGGTGCCGCCG
Source organism: Actinomycetota bacterium (assembly GCA_016870235.1). The sequence goes on from VGCB01000381.1 coordinate 2,516, forward strand.
ACATCGCATCCGCTCGACCTCGCGAACGTGCTGGCCGAGGACGAGCCGCACGTGTCGCTCCGCGTCGACGACGCGCTCGCCAACGCGCCCGTGCGCGACGGCGCCCTCTTCCGGGTTCCTCCGACCGCATGAGCGCGCGGACGGCCGACAGCGACCGGCTCGGCGGCGCGAGGTCTCCTGCGCCTGACCGTCGCCCCGGCGGTCGCGCCGCCGTGTCTCTCGCGCCGCGACACTCTCGACACGAAGCTGCGACAGTGCCGCGACATCCGTACGGGTACCGTGCCGGAAGGGGGCTCACGCGCCCCCAAGGGGGGATCCGCGTTTCGGGTCGGCCGCCGACCCGCCTGCTCGCCTGCGCGCGCCCGGCGGTCGCCCCGCCGCACGAAAGGGCCGTGACGTCGTGATCGACACGCTGCGCCTCACGGCCGAGGACGCGATGGGGCTCCTCGAGCGCCGGGAGGTCTCCGCTGCCGAGCTACACGGCGCGTACCTGGAGGCGGTCGCCGAGCGTGACGGCGAGCTGCACGCCTACCTCCGCACGATCGAGTCCTGCGAGGGCACGGGCGTGCCGATCGCGCTCAAGGACGTGATCTCGACGCGCGGGGTCGAGACCACTGCGGGGTCGCGGATCCTCTCCGGCTACAGGCCGGTCTTCGACGCGACCGTGGCCGCACGCTGCCGGCAGGCGGGCCTGCCACTCCTCGGCAAGACGAACACGGACGAGTTCGCGATGGGCTCGTCGACCGAGAACTCGGCCTACGGCCCGTCGCGGAACCCGTGGGACCCGGCACGGGTGCCCGGCGGCTCCGGCGGCGGCACGGCGGCCGCGGTCTCCGGCGGCCTCGCGCCCTGGGGCCTCGGCTCCGACACGGGCGGCTCGATCAAGCAGCCGTCGGCGCTCTGCGGAAACGTCGGCCTGCGCCCAACGTACGGAACAGTGTCGCGATTCGGCATCGTCGCCTTCGCGTCGAGCCTCGACCAGATCGGCCCGGTCGGCAAGAGGGTTCGCGATGTCGCCATCCTCTACGACCTCATCTCGGGACGCGATCCCGCGGACTCGACG
>VGCB01000382.1 GCA_016870235.1 Actinomycetota bacterium
GACGATCCCCTTAGGGCCACCGACCTCCTCCCCTCGAGGACGATCCTATCGCCGTGGACCGTTGCGATGGGTTGCGCCTTTGCACCGAAAGCGTTGCACTTCGCGCCGCCGCCGCCGCGGTGTCCACGGATCAGGAGAGCCGCACGAAGCCCGTCGCGTCGCCGATCGTACGGCCGACGCGCTGCACCGAGTTCTGGTGGTTCCCCTCGACCGTGGTCAGCCGGCCGTCGGGCGCCACCGACTCGACGATGCCGATGTGACGGCTGCCGAAGAGAATCAGATCACCGGGCGCCGGCGTCGTGCCAGCCGGCAGGAGGCGTCCCGTCCGCTGGCCCCAGCTCGCAATCTGCGCGACGGCGCCGTAGCCCTGGCCCTGCTCACCGACCGGCGTCCCCGCGTTGCGTGCCGCCCACGAGACGAAGTACGCACACCACGGCACACCGGGAGCCGAGCCTGCCGTCGCCGTACGGTACTCGGCGATGCGCGTGCCGTTGTTCGACCCGGGCGGATCCTCACGCACCCCGATCTCCGCCTGCGCCGCGCGGAGCGCGCGCTCGCCCGCCGTCGATGCGAGCCCGTACGGGTCGGATGAGGGGACAGCCTGCAGCGTCCGCGTTCCCGGCCCGCCGAGCACCAGACCCGTCTCCTCGGGAGAGATCGTGTCGCTGATCGTTGTCACTGGCGTCGCCGCGGGCGCCGACACAGGCATCGGTGTCGACGCCGCGGCGGTCGTTCCCGCCAGCGACGTCGGTGCCGCCGTCGCCTGCTCGAGCGCAGCGCCGAACGGGACCGCGGCCGCAGCCGCCGGCCGGGCGGGAGCGAAAGCGGCGTGCGCGCGCTCGACGAGCGCCTCGATCGCCGCGATCCGGGAGACGACATCCTCGATCGCCACGTCTGCCCGAGTGATCGGCCGACCCTGGCCGCGGTTGACCCTGCGGGACGACCGTGGCCAGATCCGTTGCGCGCTGCGGCTCGGCTCAGGCCGCGCGGGCGCTCATGCGGAAACGTCGCCGGGGCACATCCGCTTGCGGTAGTCCCAGCTCGAGAGCTCGACGGGACTGAGGCGGAGAACGACCTCGGGGCTCGGTCGGCCGAGGAGCCACGCTGCGAATCCGCTGTCGGTGCTCCCGAGATACCGCTCGACGAGGGTGCGAAGAACTTCGAGATCGACGTCTCGCTCGACAGCGACACGGGCGCGTCCCCGGACGCCGCGATAGGGCGGCGAACAGCCGGCGACCTCGAACGCGCACCGTCCTTCACCCTCGAGTGCGGCAACGAGAGGGCTAGACGCCTGTGTCGCGCAGACGATCGTGTTCCCATCGCGCACGAACCAGAGGGACACGACAAGCGGCCATCCGGATCGGGCCACGACCCCGAGTCGAAGCGGAAAGACACTCTCGTCGAGGAAGGCTGCGACGCCCCTGCCGTCGAGCGGCCCCTTCACGCGACTGGATCCGAACTGCGTCACGACGCCGCCAAGCCTTCACAGGAAGATCGCCGTCTCCACGAGGCTGCCTTCGGATGGGTGATGCGTCCTTCACGCATTCGAGACCCATTCTTCGGAGCCGCCGCGCTCTGTGGACGGAACCGTCTGGCCGGTCGCGCGCTGCGCCCGGTACCGCGCGACTGCGGCTCGGTGATCGATGATCGGTGCCGGGTAGTGCAGGCGCGCAGGAGCCCCTGCGACCCGCCAAGGCTCGTGGACGGCCTCGGCGCTCAGACCGGAGAGCTCTGGGACGTACCGCCGCACATACGCCCCGTCCGGGTCGAAACGCCGTGCCTGCAGCGTGGGGTTGAACATACGGCCCGGCCGCGCGTCGACTCCCGTGTCCGCCGCCCACTGCCAGCCACCGGCGTTATTGGCCGGGTCGCCGTCGAGGAGCAGCCGATCGAAATGACGTGCGCCGAGCTTCCAGTCCAGGTTCAGATGCTTCGTCAGGAACGAGGCAACGATGAGGCGGGCACGGTTGTGCATCCAGCCCTCCTGGGCAAGCTGACGCATCCCTGCATCGACGACGGGATACCCGGTCTCGCCCGCAGCCCACCGGTCGAGGAGCTCAGTGTCGGTGTCCCACGTGCGCGCCACCGGTCTCAGATCGCGCCCTTCCGACCACGGGTTGGCCTGGAGCACCTGGTGGAAGAAGTCGCGCCAGCAGAGCTGCCGGCTGAACTCGCCGGGCGCGGCGGCGTGCGCGAGCTCGAGCGCGGAGATGCATCCGAACCGCAGGTACGGGGAGAGCCGCGACGTCCCGTCGACGGCGAGCTGGTTGCGCGTCTGGTCGTAGGTCCGACACCCCGACGCAAGCCACGCCGACGCGCGCCGTCGGGCCTCTGTCTCCCCGCCCGGCCATCGACGGCCGACATCGAGCGTCGCTGACGGCTCCGGTAGCGGCTCCGAAGCGAGTGCCCCGGTGGGATCGTCGGGCAGCACCACGCGCACGGGCGGGTCGACCACCGGCCTCCACGGTGCCTTCAGCCACGCTCGCCAGTACGGCGTGAACACCCGGTAGTGATCGCCGTGACTCGGTGCTATCGCACCGGGCGGCATCACCGAATGGGAGTCGACAAGCCGTACCTCGAGCTGCCGACCGATCGCCGTCAAGTCGGCCTCACGCCGCTTCGCCCGTTCGCTTGCGTCCCGCGCGACGAACACCGCACGAGCACCGACGACGGATGCGACGCGCACGACCTCGCGGATCGTGTCGCCTCGGCGCACGATCAATCGACCACCTCGCTCCCGAAGCAGGTCGTCGAGCGAGTGCAGGCACTCGAAGAGGAACGCCGTGCGACGGGCCGATCGCGCGACCAGCGCCGGCTCGAGAACGAAGAGCGGGACGACCCGCTCGAACTCCCGGCTTGCAAGCTCCAGAGCGGGGTTGTCGTGAAGACGAAGATCGCGAGTAAACAGGACGACAGCGCTCGACGGCACGGACGTCAACGTACCGCGAACCAGCAAGGCTCCGCCGACCGACACATGACGTCGGCGCTCCCGCGCCCGCCGGCCGAACCGCATCGGAGACACGTCCGTGCGGGCGGACCGACGGCACGAGCACACTTCGTCGTCAGCGACTACCTGTCGTCCAGCCCCTTCCCGAGCAGGATGCGTTCGACGCATCTCTCGATGCGCGATGTCCGCGTCCTGCTCTGCTTGGCCGATGAGAAATGCAGCAGGTACCCGCGCTGCCGGCCCGGAGTCAGGGCGTCGAAGGCCTCTCCCAGCTCGGGGATCTCCTCCATCTTTCGCACGAGCTCCTCGGGAACGCTGAGCTCGGACAATGGCTTCCGCTCCACCTTCAGACCCGACTTCTCCACCTCGACAGCCTCGCGGATGTACGCCTTCAAGACCGGCTCGAGCCGGGTGATCTCTCCCACGCTCGTGAACCGCACCTGACGTGCCGCCTGGACGTTCTCCGTCTGCTGCACGAGGATGCCGTGGGCGTCCTCGAGCAACGCCCCTTTCGGAAAGAGGAGCGCGGAGTAGCCGTTGAATCCGTGCATGAGGACGATGTTCTTCCTCCCGGCGGTGTAGCAGGGGTGCCCCCACTTCAGCTCCTCGGCCAGCCCGCAGTCGAGG
>VGCB01000383.1 GCA_016870235.1 Actinomycetota bacterium
CGCGACGCGGGGCGTGGGGTGGGTGGACGCGCCGGTCTCGGGCGGCCCGCCGCGCGCGGGCACGGGAACGCTCGCGATCATGGCCGGCGGCACCGACGCCGACGTCGCCACCGTCCGCCCGGTTCTCGACACCCTCGGCACCGTCGCCCACGTCGGCGGGCCGGGCGACGGGCATATGATGAAGATCGTCAACCAGGTGGTCGTCGCACTCTCGGTCGAGACGGTCGCCGAGGCGCTCGGGCTCGCCGAGGCGGTCGGGTTCACGATTCCGGAGGTGCAGCGCGGCGTCGCCGGCGGCAGCGCCGACATCCACCAGCTGCGCGCGCAGGGAACGCAGATGGCCGAGCGCGACTGGCAGCCTGGCGGTCGCGTGAAGACGATGCTGAAGGATCTCCACATGGCACGGAAGCAGGCTGAGGCGCGCGGCCTGCGGCTGCCGCAGCTGGACGCTGCGATCGCGCGCTACCAGGACATCGTCGATCGCGGCGACGGCGACCGCGACATCTCGATCCTGTTCGAGCTCAGCGCCGGCGCAACCGGGGTCGCCGCGTTCCAGGCGATCACGGACGAGCTGCTGGCGGCGACGCGCGCAAGCCGGACGACGATCCGCCTCGACCGGCCCGGTGCCGTGTTCCCGGTGATCGCGGAATCGCGCGCCCCGGGCGTCAAGTCGATCGCTCGAGTCGAGGTGCCGGGTCTCCGCCAGGCCCCGACCATGCGCTACCTCGCCGAGACGCTCGACGTCCTCGTCCAGGAGGATCTCCTCGGTACGGACGTGCCGCCGCCGAAGGCGCTGATCGAGGTGTACGGCGCTCGCGCGCAGATGATCGCCGCGATCGTCCGCGACGGTGCGATGGCCGGCATCGTCTCCGTCCACCACGGCCCGGACACGCGGGACTGGACGGAGCGCGAGGTCGCGGCGATCCGCGATGCCGCTGCGCGTGCAGGCGCAGTGATTCGAGGGTAGCTGGGAACGACCGAAGCGCTCAGCCCAATGCCGCGTTCAACCCAGTGCCGCGTTCAACCCAGTGCCGCGTTCAACCCAGTGCCGTGATCAACCCAGTGCCGCGATCAACCCAGTGCCGCGATCAACTGCTCCGGGCCGATTTCGACGTCGAGATCTGCGGTCGTGAACCCGGAGCGGGAGACACCGACCAGGATCGCGTCGGCCGTCGCGCCCGGCACGGCGACCCGTGCTGCGACCAGCGCCGCGAGATCCGAACGGTCGAAGGGCGCGTTCTCACGCCACTTGATCGAGCCGACGAAGTCGATCATGTCGCTCCGGACCTCACCACGACCGCCGACGAGATCCACCTCGACTCTCTTGTCGCGGGTCCAGAAGCCGCCGACGAAGCGCGCGCCTCCGAACCGAGCGTCGGGGAGCATCCGCTCGATCGCTTCCCGGACGAGTGGCTCGATCGCGCGGCCGCGGTAGTCGGGCCAGGATTGACGGACGCGTTCGGCGACGACATCGCCACGGCCACGTTGGATCAGCTCGAGGTTGGGATCGATGAAGCGGAGCCAGAAACGGAGGTAGGAGTCGACGACGACATAGCGTGGAGGTCTCCCACCCGCGCGAGCCGAGTACGGCGCGACCTTCGCAACGATGCGCTTTTCCTCGAGCGTCTCGAGCGCCCGCGCGAGTGACGTCCCCGCGATGCCCGCTCGGGTCTCGATCGCCGAGAAGGCTCGTTCACCGGCACCGATCGCAGCGAGGACGTTGCGAGAATTGAGGTTCGCCGGGAACTCCGCGTTGAGCGACCGCTCGCCGAGGACTGCGAGCGGCGTGGTCGGGTTCTCGAGCTCGCGCGCGAACATCTCCCACATCCCCTCACCCCGCCTCCAGATCGTGGGGAGACGCGGAAACCCCCCGATCATCAGGTAGGCGTCGAGCGTCGCGACGGCATCGAGCCCGAGCATCTCGCCGATTCGTCCCGGCGGAAGGGGCGGCACGACCAGCTCCTGGAAGCGTCCGTAGAGCGGCCGGTCGTACGCGGCCAGCGCCTCCATCATCGAGACGTCCGACCCGATCAGAAGCAGGAGAATGGGCGCCTTCTCGAGGTCGCGATCCCACGCCTTCTGGAGGATCCCCTCGATCTCGGGCAGCTTCTCGACCAGGTATGGGAACTCGTCGATGACGACGATCAGCGGTCGCTCCCGGGTCGCCTCGGCCGCGAGCACGGCGAACGCAGCCTCCCACGAGCCGAGGGCTCCGGCCCGAGCGACCTGTGCGGCCCGATCGGTTCCGGACGTCGCGATGGCCTCGCTGAAGAGCGCCAACTCCCGCTCGCCGGACTGCCGCGAGGCGACGTAGAAGACCGCCGGCGTATTCGCCGTGCGGATGAACTCCTCGACGAGCGTGGACTTTCCGACCTGGCGCCGCCCGCGGATGCTCAGCATCCGACCCGGCTTCGCTCTCGTTGGCCGAACATCGTCGAGAACGTCTCGCAGGCGCGTCAGTTGCTCATCGCGACCCACGAACGCGTCCATGCGAGGGAGTCTATCAATTATCGTACATGTAAGTACCGAACTTGGTAATACCAAAGTTGGTAGTTATATAGCGATGACTTCTGCGCAGCACGCCGGTGCTGCATCCGCGACTGTCGTCTCGCTCGGGCCCCGGCCCCTACAGGCTCGGCCTCCGCGTATGCCAGTCCGTCGCCGACTGATACGCGTGCGCCATCCGCAACAGCAGCCCATCCCGCCACCGCCCGGCGACGAGCTGGAGCCCGACGGGAAGCCCGTGCTCGGCGAACCCGCACGGAACCGAGATCGCGGGAAAGTCGCCCGCGCTCCAGCCGTACGTCAGACGAGTGAGGCGGGCGGTCGTCTCGATCATGTCCGGCCCCTCCGCCTCCGGTGCGACCGTGACGGCGGTGGGCAGCAGCAGCGCGTCGTAGCGCTCGAAGATCGCCTCGACCGTGCGCGCCCAGGCTCGACAGAGGTCGCGGCTCTCTGCGTAGTCGGCGGCCGTCACGGCCTCGCCGAGCCGCAGACGCCTCAACACGTCGTCGCTGAACAGCTCCGGCGACTGGGCGATGCGGTCGCGATGACGCGCGAGCGCCTCGCCGCGGATCATCGCCGTCGTCCACTCGTGCGTGCGCTCGAGGCCCGGAATGTCCGTTTCCTCCAGGCGCGCGCCGAGCCCGGCTAGCACCTCGGTCGCTGCCGCGACCGCCGCGGCGACCCCGGGGTCGGTGTCGTCGAGCAGCGGGCTCTGCACGATGCCGACGCGCAGGCCGTCGACGCCGGCGTCGATCCCCTCCGCATAGTCGCCGGAGGGAACGTCGATGCTCACCGGATCGCCCGGGTCATAGCCGGCGATCGCCGTCAGCACCCGCGCCACGTCGATCGCGTCCCAGGCGAGCGGCGCGCACGTGTCGAACGTCGCCGCGACGGGGAAGATGCCGCGGTTCGAGACGCGTCCCGACGTCGGTCGCAGCCCGACGACGCCGTTCAGCGCGCCCGGGATCCGGATCGAGCCGCCCGTGTCGGTGCCGAGCGCGACGGGGAGCTCGTCGGCGGCGACGACTGCCCCCGACCCGCCGCTCGACCCACCCGGCACGCGCGAGA
>VGCB01000384.1 GCA_016870235.1 Actinomycetota bacterium
CGGCGGGATCCGCAGGCCCTCGGCGTAGATCTCGCGGGCCTCCGGGTTGTAGCTCCCCGGCGCGGGGCCGCCCGAGTCGGCCATGTGGCCCTTGCTCACCGTCCAGAACAGGAGCTCGTCGTCGACAAACACCGGCTTGTACATGCACCAGTCGGCGATGTGGCTGCCGTCCCAGGCGGGGTCGTTGTGGAACATGACGTCACCGGGGCGCGTGTCGCCCTCGAAGTGGCGCGCGACCGCTTTCGTCGCGAGGATCAGCGAGCCGAGGTGGATCGGCAGGTCCTGGCCCTGCACGATCATCTCCGGCGTCCAGTCGAAGATCGCGTTCGAGAAGTCGCGGGAGACGGTGAGCACGCTCGAGCGACCGGTGCGCTCCATCGTCAGCGTCATCTCGCGCTGCGCCGTCTCGAGCGCGCCGCGGACGACGGCGAGGGTGATCGGGTCGACGGTCATCGCGACTCGGCGCTTCCCACGTCCGACTTCAGCCGGACCGACGCGGGTCGCACGCGGCGGACGGGGAGCCGTCCGAGGGAAGTCGGACGGGCAAGCGAGGGTTCGCTTGTCACCGCATGAGGATGCCGCCGTTGACGTCGTACGTCGCCCCCGTCGTGAACCCGGCCTCGTCCGAGGCGAGGAAGGCGGCGAGCGCGGCGATCTCCTCCGCCTTGCCAAGTCGGCCGACGGGGATCTGCCCGACGTACGCTGCGATCGTCTCCGCCGGCATCGCCGCGACGGCGGGCCCGTCGATCGCGGCGGGGGCGATCGCGTTCACCGTCACCCCGCGCGGCGCGAACGCCGTCGCCGCTGAGCGCGTGACGGAGACGATGCCCGCCTTCGAGGCGGCGTAGTGGGCGCCCGTCAGGCTCCGGCCCCACTGCCCTGCGACCGAGCCGAGGTTGAGGAGCCGCCCGGAGCCGCGCTCGCACATGTGGCGGCCGGCGATCTGGCAGCCGAGGAACGTGCCCTTGAGGTTCGTCGCGAGCACGTCGTCCCATTCGGCAGCGTCGATCTCGAGAAAGGGCCGCGCGATCGTCCGCGCGGCATTGTTCACCCACACGTCGACGGCGCCGAACCGCTCGACGGCGTCGGCGAGGCACGCCTGGATCGAGGCCGGGTCGCGCACGTCGACGGCAACCGCGAGCACGGCCTCGCCGGCAGGATCCGCCGCGGCCGCCGCGGCAGCGTTCGCCTCCGCGTTGACGTCGGCGTAGACGACCCGGTAGCCGTCGCCGACGAAGCGGCGGGCGATCGCCTCGCCGATCCCCTGCGCGGCGCCGGTGACGACGGCGACGCGGCCCGTCATGCAGGCGGCTCCGCGAAGAAGAGCGGCCGGCCCACTCGGGCCTCGACCCTGAGGTAGCGCCAGAGCCGCGCGTCGCCGATCTCGATCTCCCGGAGGAGGTTGCAGACCCTGGCGACTGCCGCGTGATCGGGCACCTCTGCCAGGATGTAGCACGTCCAGGGCCACGTCTCGCGCGCGCCCACCATCGACTCGTCGTCGTCCAGCGTGCCGAGGACACGGACGCCGAACCGGGCTTCGAGGTCCGTGAAGCCCGCCTTCAGCGCCTCCATGATCGGGGCGATACGGGCGCGCTCCTCGCGGAAGAAGTCCTGCGTCAGGCCGAACGCGAAGAGGGCGCGGACGCCGGTGACGCTCTCACGATAGGGCGTGACCTCAGCCGGCGTCACGGGAGACGGCGGGGACGCACGGACGGGCCACGCGGCGAACGTACCTGTTGCATCCACTACCTGCAACGTGGTAGAGCACCCGCATGACGACCGGCGCCGGCGGCCACGCGACCTTGCATCACGACCCCGACATCAGCGGTCCGTCCTTCCTCTCGCGACAGTTGACGCGGTTCGGAGTCCCGTTCGCGATCGTCGCCACCTTCGCGGTCTTCAGCATCCTGCGCCCCGACTCGTTCTTCACGGAGCTGACGATCAAGGGCATCCTCCGCGACTGCGTGCCGCTGATGATCGTCGGGCTCGGGATCACCGTTGTCCTCGCGATGAACGACTACGACCTCTCCGTCGGGGGGATGATCAGCCTGTGCGCGACCACGGTCGTGCTGCTGCTCTCGAGCGAGCACGCAGGCCTCCACTACGCGCGACTTCCGCGGTTGCGACGGCAGGCCTGACCGAAGGCTCATGAACGCGGCGAGCCTCGAACGTCGTGCGTGCCTCCGGTGTCGTCGATGACCTGGCCGGAGCTCGTCTGGAAGAACCTCCTGCGCCGGCCGGTGCGGACGCTGCTGACGATCCTCGGGCTCGCGGTCAGCGTCGGGTTGATCGTGGCGCTCCTCTCGATCACGAACGGGGTCACGCGCACCGCCGGGGAATTGATCCACGTCGGCCGCGCCGACTTCGGGCTCTTCCAGCGCGGCATCTCCGACCTCACCCGCTCCGTCCTCCCCGAGACGCTGCAGGCACGGGTCGAGACGGTGCCCGGCGTCGCCGGCACGGCGAAGATCGCGATCCTCGTGACGACGGTCGACACGCACGATTTGGTGCTCGTGCTGGGGCTCGACCCGTCGGAGTTCGTGGTCGCGCGCATGGTCGTCACCGACGGTGCGAGGGCACGCGGGGAGGAGGCGATGGTCGGCGACGGCGCCGCGCGGCTCCTCGGCGTCCGGCCTGGAGCCACGATCGCCGTCTCGGGTCGCACGTTTCGCGTCGCCGGGCACTTCCACACCGGCAACCGCTTCGTCGACAACGGGGTCGCGTTGCCGCTCGCGGTCGTCCAGCGCCTGCAGCGGCGGCCGGCGGAGGTCGCGACCTTCGGCGTCCAGGTCGCGGCGGGGCGGCGCCCGAAGGACGTCGCGGCTGCGGTCGAGCGCCGGTTCGCGGGGCTCGCCGCCGTGACCGAGCCGGGCCAGGTCGTGAAGATCGACACCTCGAGCAGGCTGATCGTCTCCGCCGGCTGGGCGCTGTCGGCGCTGGCGCTGATCGTCGGGGGGATCGGCGTCACGAACACGATGGCGATGTCGGTGTTCGAGCGGACGCGCGAGATCGGAATCCTCCGCGCGATCGGGTGGAAGCGGCGCCTGATCGCAGCGCTGATCGTGAGCGAAGCGGCGGGGATCAGCCTGCTCGCGCTCGGGCTCGGTCTCCTGCTCGGCTGGGTCACTGCCCACCTCTTCACCAGGCAGAGCCAGCTCGGCACGCTCGTCGAGCCGGGCTTCACCCCCGGTGTGTTCGCCTGGGGCCTCACATTTGCGCTCGGCGTCGCCCTGATCGGTGCGCTCTACCCGACGTGGGTCGCCGTGCGGCTGCGGCCGATCCAGGCGCTGCGGTACGAGTAGAACGGGGCGCTCGTAGCCGATTCGCCGTTCACAGCCGACGTGCGCATCTTCCCAACGAGACACGTCCCTCGGGGGCCTCCAACCTCCACCCCTCGTGTTCGACGATTCGCCGCAAAACGTTGCGTGTGTGTTCCGAATCGATCCGAGAGTGTGACGATCTCGCGAGCCGGCGCGCGAGCGACCACTAGCTCATCGCTGCGGCAAGCCGGTCGAACGGCAGGGGCCAGCGGCGGCGCGCCACCGTGAGCGCACTGCCCACAACCACC
>VGCB01000385.1 GCA_016870235.1 Actinomycetota bacterium
GCCTCGACATCGCCACCGGCATCCCCTTCCAGCTTGACAACGGATACCGACGACTTCGTCACAACCGAGCGGGTCCCTTCATTTTGATTCGAGTTCTAAAACCCTCTAATGCGGCATGCCGCCGTCCGCCGTACGCGCAATGATCGCGGGGTGCCGCCGGTGCTCTCCCTCGTCAGGGGCATGGTCTGGCTCGGGCTGCCCGCCGGAGCTACTGTCGCCTGCGCTCTCGCCATCGGCGTCTGGGTTCCCGTCGTCGACCCGCCGCTCGAGCGGGCGCCCGTCGAGCGCACCCCGCCGGTCAGGCCGGTCGCGCACGTCGAGGTCGCGCCGAGCGTCGTGCGCGCCACGCTCCGATCGTTCGCGTCGCCGACGCCGCGGCTGACCGATCGGCCCGGCCCGAGAGCGTCGAGGAGATCGCCTCGAGGCCGGAGGTCGGCTCGTCGAGCCTTCGGGCGGCGCCGCTCGAGCCGAGGGCGCCCGCCCCGGTGATCTCGACGCCGGCCGTGATCGATCCACCTCCGCTTGTCGAGCGGCCGGAGCCCACTCCTCTCGTCGGCACGCCGCTTCCCGAGCGCGTCATCTCGCAAGAGCCGGATTCCCCGCCGGTAGCAAAGCCGGTCGCAAAGCCGATCGCCGAGCCCGTCGCCGTGCCCGAGCTCGAGGAGCCGGTCGTCGCGACCCAGCCGGTCGAGTCGGCGCCGATCATCGAGCCGCTGCCGGTGGCCCCGCCGGCGGTCACGGAGCCGGCACCGGCACCCGCACCCACGCCGACACCTCCACCCGCGCCCGACCCCGGCGCCGATCGCGACCGCGCCGACCTCGACGGTGTCGGTGGAGACGGCACCCGTGGCGACGGCAGCTCCTCCGGCGACGACGGCCGAACCGGTGGCGACCGCGGCGGTCGCGACGGCGACGGTTCCGGTCGCGACGACCCCGGCGCCTCCGCCCGGCCCGACACCGACACCTCCGGGGCACGAGAAGAGCGGCGGTGTCTCACCGGGCCTCGCGAAGAGCGGTGGCGTGCCGCCCGGACAGGCGAAGAAGGACGAGAGGGAGAAGGAGAAGGACAAGGACAAGGACAAGGAGAAGGCCGGGGACGGGAAGGACTCCTCGTCCTCGGGCCGGTCCGGCAACTCGGGCTCTGGCGGGTCCGGCGGCTCGGGCTCCGGGAGCGCCGGCAGCTCGCAGGCCTCGACGGCGGGCAACTCCGGCAATGTTCCGCCGGGGCAGGCGAAGAGGCCGGAGCCGCAGCCCACCCCGCAGCCTGTCCCACCGACGCCTCCGAGCGTCGTCTCACCGGCGCCTCCGACACCCCCCACGACCGGAGGGAAGTAAGCTCCCGATGATGAAGAGCTCGACGGCCGTCCTTCGCAAGCGGCTTGTCTTCTCGCTCCTCGCCGCTGGTCTCCTCCCGTTTGCCGGCGCCGCCTGGGTCGCCCACGCGGTCGCGACCGATGACGCCAAGACCGCGGCCCGCGAGCGCGTCGAGGGACAGACGCGCGGCGCCCAGGCGGCGATCGACAGCGCCGTCGCGCACGCCCGGAGCCAGGCGACCGCGCTCGCGAGCGACACGCGCGTGCAGACGGCGCTCGTCCTCCAGAACGACAGGGCGCTCGCAGCGATGAGCGCGGCAGGAGCACGGATCTTCAGCGGGCGGATCGAGCCGCCGGCCGTGCCGAACGTGCGCGCTGTCGTCCGCATCGGAAACAGGCCGATCGGCACGGTGATCGTGCAGCTTCCCAGCCTCGAGGAGCTGCTCGACCGTGCGCAGCTCGGAGCGGGTGTGGATGCATCGCTGCGGATCCTCCGCGACGGGGAGCTGGTCGCCTCACGCGGGCCTGCGCCTCCGACCGACCCCGAGAACGTCCGCGAGCGGCCGCTCCCGGCCCTCGGCACGGGCTACCGGCTCGTCGTGGTCGACGCGGCGAACCCGCCCGGCGCCGCAGCGATCGGGACGCGCCTCGGGTTGGCGGCGGCCCTGTCGATCGCCGCCATCGTCGTGCTCGCGCTGTCGCTCGCGAACCCCCTGCTCCGAGGCCTCCAGGTCGTGGAGGAGGCCGCTGCGGAGGCGGAGATCGACCCGCTGACAGGCCTCGCGAACCGCCGGGCGTTCGGCCGGACGCTCGAGCACGAGCTCGCCCGGTCGGAGCGCACCGGACGGCTCTGTAGCCTTGTGTTCCTCGATCTCGACGACTTCAAGCTGCTGAACGACGCGCACGGGCACGCGGTCGGCGACGACGCGCTCCGTCAGGTCGCCGACGTGCTGCGCGAGCAGATCCGGTCGATCGACATGGCCGCGCGGCTCGGTGGGGAGGAGCTCGCGGTGCTCCTCCCGGAGACGTCGACCGACCAGGCAGTGCTCGTCGCCGAGCGGCTGCGTGCGGCGATCGAGTCGATCGACCTGCGATCGTCCGACGGGCAACGGGTTCCGGTCACGGGCAGCCTCGGCGTCGCCGACTCGACCTCCACCTCGGACCCCGAGGAGCTCCTCCGCGACACCGACGAGGCGCTCTACACGGCGAAGCGCGAAGGCAAGAACCGCGTCGTCGCTGCGTCGGGCACCGCGGTCAACGCGGCGTAGTTCAGACCGCGTCGGCCTCACGTTCACCGTCGTCGCCGACGCGACCGCGATAGGCTCGGCGGGCGCGCGGGCCCGCGCGCTGGTCTCACGACGGAGGTGGACGATGCGGTTCGACGGGAAGGTCCTGTTCGCGACGGGCGGAGGGTCGGGCCTCTCCGAGGCCGTCTCCCGGCAGTTCGCGGCCGAGGGCGGCCACGTCGCCGTCGCCGACGTCGCGGGCGAGAAGGCCGAGGCGGTGGCATCGTCGCTCGGCGGCTCCGTCGGGCTTCAGCTCGACGTCGCCGACGAGCTGGCGGTCCGGGACGCGGTCGCGCGGGCCCACAATGCGCTCGGCCGGATCGACTACGTCTTCAACGCCGCGGGGATCGCCGACTTCGGGCCGATCGAGGAGTGGGACCTCGCCCGCTGGAACCGGATGATGGGCATCCACGCCGGCGGCACGTTCCTCGTCTGCCGCTACACGGTGCCGATCATGAAGGCGCTCGGCGGCGGCGCGATCGTCAACGTCTCGTCGGTCGCCTCGATCACGGCGCAGCCCTTCAACGCTCCCTACGGTGCCGCCAAGGCGGCGATCTCAGGCTACACACGCCAGCTCGCGCTCGAGCTCGCACCGCACAGGATCCGCGTCAACGCGGTTGCGCCCGGGCGCGTCCGCAGCGGCATGACGACCCCGCTCTACACGCAGCGCGGCGGTGGCAGCTACGAGAAGGGCGCCGAGATGGCCGCGCAGCACAACCCGCAGCATCGCGTCGGAGAGCCGGAGGAGATCGCCAGGCCCGTCTGCTTCCTGCTCTCCGACGAGGCGAGCTTCATCACGGGGCAGGTGATCGTGCCCGACGGCGGCGAGACGATCGTGTGACGGCGAGGGTGGCCGCGGCATCGCTTGCGACGGGCCGAGATCTGGTCGTGGCCGACCGCCCCAACCCTCACGTCGAGGTTGAGCATGTGATGGAGTAGGCGCATGGAGGCGCGCGGA
>VGCB01000386.1 GCA_016870235.1 Actinomycetota bacterium
GCCGATGACGGCGAGGAGCACAGCGTCCGGGAGCAGGCCCGAGATCGCACCGCCGACGACCGCCCCCGCCGCCGACGGGGCGGCCATGACCCAGAACAGGCGCCAGTGCACGCGGCGGGCACGGACGTGCGCGACCGACGCGGCGGTCGCGGCGATCCCGGAGATCGCGATGTTCGCCCCGGCGCCCTCGGCGGGCCCGACGGCGGCGAGGAGCACGACCGGCAGCCGGATGTTCCCGAGCACGAGCCCCGACGGAGCCGCCGGCGACCGCGACGACAAAGCACCAGGTGGCGACCCCGACCAGCTTGAGGATCATCACCGCAACGGCAGGCCCGTGCCCCGTCCGACTTCAGTCGGACGGTCTTCGACATCGCGCTGTGACGCCGAGCCGTCCGACTGAAGTCAGACGTGGTGACGAGGTCGGCACTGCACTATGACAGCTTGCGTCTCTGCCGCCCCGCGAAGGTCTTCGCGAGGATGTTGAGCAGCAGCACGAACGCGATCAGCACGAGCGCTGCCGCCCAGCCGAGCGCCTGCTCGCCGGGGTCGGGAGACTCGGAAAAGGCGAAGATCGCGACGGGCAGGGTCGGAAGCGCCTCGGACACGTTGAACGCGATCGCGTTCGCCGCGATCGAGCTCGTGAAGAGGAGCGGCGCCGTCTCGCCGGCCACGCGCGCGACCGCGATCACGACGCCGGTGAGGATGCCGCCGATCGCGCTCGGCAGGATGATGCTCCACGTCGTCCGCCACTTGGTGACGCCGAGCGCAAGGCTGCCCTCCCGCTGCGAGCGCGGCACGATCTCGAGCACCTCCTGGGTCGCGCGCGCGACCATCGGCACCATCAGGATCGCGAGGGCGAGCGACGCGAAGATCGCGCTCTGCCCGCGACCGACGACGAGGATGCCGAAGATGAAGATGCCGACGACGATCGCGGGAATCCCGTTCAGGATGTCGAGCACGAGCCGCAGGAACGTGGCCGTACGCGGACCGGCGTACTCGGACATGTAGATGGCGACGAGAACCGCGATCGGGACGGCGATGACGATGCACATGCCGACGATGATCGCGCTGCCGATCAGCGCGTCGGCGATCCCGCCCTGCTGGCCGAAGAGCGGCCGGGCCTTGGTGAAGAGGTCGAGGCTGAGCTGGCTCATGCCCTTGAAGAGCACGGTGCCGAGGACGAGCGCGAGCATGGCGACCGCGAGCGCGGCCGCGAGGACGCCCATGCTCCCGAAGACGAACTCCGTCCTCCGGCGCCGGCCGAGGCGGTTTGACTTCGCCGTGATGTCGTAGGGGTCGATGGCGCTCATCAAACGGCCCTCCGTTGCTTCTCGAACCGTCGCACGATCACCTGCGCCGCCACGTTCGTGAGCAGGGAGATGACCATCAGGATCGCGGCCAGGTAGAGCAGCGATCCCTGCAGGAGGACGCTGTCGGCGCCCTGGAACTGCGCTGCGATCCGCGCCCCGAGCGCGTCGCCGGGGGCGAAGAGCGAGGCCGTGTCGATCCGGTCGGAGCCGCCGATCACCTGGCTGATCGCGATCGCCTCGCCGAACGCCCGCCCGAGCCCGAGCAGGACGGCGGCGGCGATGCCCGGCGCGGCATACGCGAGAAGGACGCTGCGGATCGCCTCCCACCGCGTCGTGCCGAGGGCCATCGCTCCGTCCATCAGGTCCTTCGGCACGCGCGAGAAGAGCTCGCGGCAGATCGCCGAGGTGATCGGGATGATCATGATCGTCAGCACGAGGGCGGCCGGGAGGAGCCCGGCCTGGCTCGGCGAGCCCGAGAAGAGCGGGATGAAGCCGAAGGCGCTCCCGAGCGCCGGCTCGAGGTTGTCACGCACCCAGGGGCCGAAAACGAGAATGCCCCAGAGCCCGAGGACGACGCTGGGGATCGCCGCCAGCAACTCGACCATCGTCGCGATCGGCGCCGCGACCCGCCTCGGCGCGATCTCGGTCAGGAAGAGCGCGATCGCGATCGAGATCGGCGTCGCGAGAAGGAGGGCGATGAACGAGGTCACGGCCGTCCCGTAGATGAACGTCAGCGCCCCGTAGACGTTCCTGACCGGGTCCCACGCCTCCGTCCAGATGAACGAGAGGCCGAAGTCGGTGATCGACGGCCAGGCGAGGTCGATCACCTTCCACGCGATCAAGGCGAGGACGGCGACCGCCAAGGCCGACGCCGCAAGGGCGACGCCCTTGAAGAGGACGTCGCCAAGTCGTAGACCCTGACGCTCGAGCGCATGCTCGGGCGCCAGGGTCTCGGCGGAGGGCGTCGAGTTCATCCGGCTCGGTCGGGCCGTCGTCGACGCCTAGGCGCCGGCGGCGGTGCCGATCTTCTTGATCTCGCGGTAGGCGAACGCCTGCACCGGCTTCGGCAGCGGCTGGAAGAGGAGCGGCGGGCCGAACTTCTGGCCCTGCGTGACGGCCCAGTAGACCATCTTCCGGAGGTCGGCCGCCTTCTTCGCGTCGGTCGGCACGATCACGTAGGTGAAGGTGACGATCGGATAGGCGAGCGGACCGGCCGCCGCCGGCGGGTCGACGATCTTGAGCTGCGAGAGCTCGGTCACCTTGTCGGGCACCTTCGAGAGCGCCGCCTGGATGCCGCGGAGGCCCGGCGTCGCGAACTTGCCGGCGCGGTTCTTGACCTGAGCGAACGTGAACGTGTTCTGGAGCGAGTAGGCGACGTCGACATAGGTGAGCGCACCGGGGGTGGACTTGACGACACCGGCGACGCCCGAAGAACCGCGCGCCCCGACACCCGCCTTCCAGCTGACGGCCGTCGAGAAGCCGACGCCCTCCTTCCACTCCCGCGAGACCGAGGCGAGGTACTCGGTGAAGTTGTACGTCGTGCCCGATCCGTCGGAGCGGTAGACCGGGGTGATCTTGAGATCGGGCAGCGTGACGCCGCCGTTCAGCGACGTGATCGCCGGGTCGTTCCAGTTCGTGATCTTGCCGAGGTAGATGTTCGCGAGCGTCGGCCCGTCGAGCTTGAGCCGGCCGGTCAACCCGGGGATGTTGTACGGGATCGACGTCGCCGACAGCGCCCACGGGATCACGACGCAGCCCTTGCAGGCGGCGAGCTGATCGGGCGAGAGCGGCGCGTCGGAGGCGCCGAAGTCGACCGTGCGAGCGGTGACGCCCGCGATCCCGGCGCCCGAGCCGGTCGGCGAGTAGGTGAGGCTGATCCCGAGCGCCTTGCCGAGCTCGGGGATCCACTTCGAGATCAGCGGGAACGGGAAGGTCGCGCCCGTACCGACGATGCTGACGTCCTGCGCCTTGGCCGGGGCCGCCTCGGCGCGCCCGGCGAGCGCTGCGACGGAGGCGGCGACGAGAATCGCCAGCACCGTCACGATTGCCTTCTTCATCTCAACTCTCCCTGTCGGATTGCGATGCGAAGATTTCCGCTTCTCCTGCTTCTCGTGGGTTCGCCTGTCGTGTCCGTCCGGTGACGAGGTGGTGAACGACGACCGTCAGTGGGCGGAGTCGATCGCCTGGTGGAAGTCGCCGGTGACGAGGAACGTCGTCTGCTGGCCGA
>VGCB01000387.1 GCA_016870235.1 Actinomycetota bacterium
GGGAGCCCTGGCGGCGGCCCTCCTCGTCCTCGTCGCCCTCGACCTGCGCGTGCCGGTCTTCGGCGCCGTCGCCGCCGACACGCGGTCGGAGGCCTACGCGGCGGTGCGAGGAGAGGGACGGATGCTCGAGCTGCCGATCGTCCGGTCCGACCTCCACTACGGCAGCGTGCTCATGGCCTACGCCCGCCAGTCGCCGCGCCAGCGGCCGCAGGGGTACTCCACCATCGCGCCGCGGGCGGCGGATGCCTTCGCGCGCACGGCTCGGGGCCTCTCGTGCGGGCGCGGCGCGATCCCCGACGAGCTCGGGATCGCGTTCGTCGTCGTCCACCGGGGCGTGTACGCGCAGTCGCGGTTCTTCGGCCCCGGCTGCGCCGAGGCCGCCGAGCGGATGCTGGTACGGCACGGCTGGCGCCGTCTCGGGGGCGACGCGGTCGTCTCGAGCTGGGGCCGCTGACCGCCACCCTGTCGCTCCCGGCCGCCCACCTGTCCCTTCCGGCCGCTTGCCTGTGCGAGGGGACTGTCCCCACTTCTCCCCGTTCTTGTCCCAATGGGTGGGGGTATCCCTGCCAGAACGGACAAGGCGCCTGTGGGAGGGGACTGTCCCCGTTCGCGCGAGCCGTCCCGCCCGGACAGTGTCCATTGTGGAAAGAGGTAGCCGGTGGCGCCGGCGCAGGCGCCTAGACTCGTGCCCGTGACCTCCGACCCGGCCCCAGCGCACCCGGCCGCCACCGTCGTCCTCACGCGCGACACCGCCGAGTCGTTCGAGGTGCTGATGCTTCGCCGGACGGCGGCGCTCGCGTTCCTCGCGGGCGTCTACGTCTTCCCGGGCGGGCGGGTCGACGACGCCGACCGCGTCCACGCAGCCGGCGACGAGGGAGGCGCCTTGCGGATCGCCGCGGTGCGCGAGCTCGTCGAGGAGGCCGGCATCCTGCTCGCCCGCCGGGGCTCCAGGTGGGCGACGAGCGAGGAGGCAGACCGCGTGCGGGCCGCGCTGCGGGACGGAGACACGCTCGCTGCCTCGCTCGGCCGCGACGGGCTCGAGCCCGCGATCGACGTGCTCCTGCTGTTCGGCCGGATCGTGACGCCGCAGGGACAGCCCAAGCGGTTCGACACGCACTTCCTGGTCGCCGCGCTGCCCGCCGGGCAGGCGCCCTCGCACGACGCGGGCGAGACGGACGACATCGCCTGGGTGGAGCCGGGACGGGCGACCGATCCGGCGTGGGCGTCGACGCTCCAGCTCGCCCCGCCGACCTGGTTCACGCTCGCCCTCGTCGGCCACGCCGCCTCCTCCAGGGCGCTTCGCGACTGGGCGGCAGCACGCGACGTGGTTCGGATCGAGCCGCATCTCGAGCTCACCGCGTCGGGCAGGCGCGTCACGTTCCCGAACGAGCCCGAGCTCTCATCGTGGCACGGGCCCGACGGGATCGTGTTCGATGCCGGCAAGGAGGCCTGGTCGCCGCCGCCGACCGGGCGGCTGTCCTGACCGATCAGTCAGGCAGCCATTTGCCTTCGAACCCGTACGGCGCGTACGAGCCGTAGATCATGTGCTCGACGTGCGCCATCCCGACGGCGCCGTCCGGCCCCTCGAGCGAGCAGGCGAACTCGGTGCCCCCGAGCCATCGCTCCCGCGGCAGGTGGTCGGCGCCGGAGCGGGCGAGCGGGTCGGACACGTCGAACCGGTTCGACTCGATCACGAGCTCCCCACGCCAGACCCCAGGGTTGCCGCCGTCCGACCAGCCGCGCGTGTAGCCGAACCCCTGCGGGTGCGCGGGCGGGCACACCACGCGGAAGCGATACGCGCGCTCGGCACCGCCGACGTCGACGAGCGTGTAGGTGCCGCCTGTCAGCCGGCGCCCGTCCTCGTACTCGAAGGCGTGCCGCACGGACGCGAGCTCGATCGTCTCGTCCCCGCGATGGATGACGCCCTGGAAGTCGAGGGCGTTGCCCTGTGCGTCCTCGTGCGTGTGGAAGAACCCGCTCTCGTCCCCGCACTCGAAGGGCACCCAGATCCGGATCGCGCGCGGGTCGCTCGACATCCGCTGCTCCGTGCCGCGGATCGGGATGTGCGGCCCCATCGTCGAGCGGATCCCCCATGAGTGGTCGCGGGCCCCGTACCAGCGATCGATCGCGAACGAGTCGCCGTCGACCGAGACGGTGCCGGTCGTCCGCGTCGCGCCCGAGTAACGCAGGAGATGGTTGAGGACGACGCCGTGCCGGTACTGGACGTGCGGCTCCTCGAGTGTCATCGACCCCGACGCCTCGGCGACGACGTCGAACTCGACACCCGTCTCGTTCGGCCCGAGCTGCAGCCGCTGCCGCACCATCGGCTCCTCGATCGTGAGCCGGAACGGCCCCACGGCGAGGTCGTTGGCGCGCGGCCGGAGGGCGCGTGAGAAGCGGACGTTCCGCTGCTCGCCGCCGACGACGAGCCCGGCGTAGCCGTCCATCACGTTCGAGTTCGGATGGACGCGAAGCCCGCAGAAGCCGTAGTACCCGGGCGCGTAGAACGACCACCAGTAGCCGTCGTTGAAGTGGGGGTCGGAGGTGACGGGGATGTCGATCGGCGCGATCGCCTGATGGAAGGGGTAGTCGTCGAAGGGATTCAGTCGCAGCGTCATGGGTGCCGAGCATACGGGAACCCGCGCTTCCGTCGGACGCACGTTGCGGCAGGTATGGCATCGTCTACGGCAGCACGCGATGAGCGACTTCCCCGACATCGTCATCCTGCTCCCGGGCATCACCGGCAGCGTGCTCGAGCGGAACGGCAAGGAGGTGTGGGGCGCCTCCGCCTCGGCCGTGCTTCGCGGGCTCCTGAGCGGCGGCCGGAGCGTCCAGGAGTTGCGGCTCGAGCACGACGACCCGGGCGTCGACGACCTCGGCGACGGGGTCGTCGCGACGCGCCTCGTGCAGGACGTCCACCTCTTCCCCGGCCTGTGGACGATCGACGGCTACACGAAGGTCGCGAGGCGCCTCTGCGAGGGGCTTCGCCTCGTGCCGGGGACGACGTTCTTCGAGCTGCCCTACGACTGGCGGCGCGACAACCGGGTCTCGGCACGGAAGCTCGAGCGCGAGTCGGCCCGCTGGCTCGCCGCTCGCCGGAAGACGCACCCAGAGGCGAAGATCGTCCTCGTCGCCCACTCGATGGGCGGGCTGATCTCGCGGTACTTCCTCGAGGTGCTCGGCGGCTGGGAGCAGACGAAGGCGCTGATCACCTTCGGCACTCCCTATCGCGGCTCGCTGAACGCGGTCGGCACGCTCGTCAACGGCGTCAAGAAGCTCGGGATCCTCGACCTCACGGAGATGTCGCGCTCGTTCACGTCGATCTACCAGCTCCTCCCCATCTACCCGTGCTACGACGCGGGCGGCGGGACGCTCGTGCGGCTCTCGGAGACCGACGGGATCCCGCGCCTCGACGCCGCGCAGCACGACCGGATCAGGGCCGCGGACGCCTTCCATCGCGAGATCGAGCGGGCAGTCGAGGCGAACCAGGCAGCGGCAGGAGCAGGGGTCGAGCGGTACGCGATCC
>VGCB01000388.1 GCA_016870235.1 Actinomycetota bacterium
CGTGTGTCGGGTGTGTCGCGCCTTCGCTCCGGAAGTGTTGCGGGTCGGGTCGCGCCCTGCGTGCGACGTGCGCGCCCGCACGACGAGGGAACGCTAGGTGCCCGTCCGCACGACGAGGACCGAGCACGTTGCCGCGTGTGCGACCCGCTCGGAGACGCTGCCGAGCGCGCGGAGGCCCTTGAGGCCCCGGCTGCCGACGACGACGAGGTCGACCGAGTGCGACGCAGCCACGAGCGCGTCGACGGCCTCGTCGCCGGTCTCCTCCAGCGAGGCGACCGCGGCTCGGAGCCGCTCGAGCGCCCTGTGCTCGAGGTCGGGCACGGCCGCGATCGCGCGCACGGCGGCGCCGGTGCGGCCCGCAAGGCCGACGGCGGCGTCGTAGGCGGCAAGCGACGGGCCGGAGCCGTCGACGCCGATGGCGATCGAGGCAGGCCAGCCGTCCCGCCGACCTTCGCGCGCGACGAGCACACTGCAGGGGGCGTCGTGAAGGGCATAGGTCGCCGTTGAGCCGAGCAGGATCCCGCTCGCCCGGCCGCCGCCGTGCGACCCCACGACGACGAGGTCTCCGGCATGCGCGGCGACAGCGTCGTGGATCGCGGGCATGACCACGCCCTCGGCGACAACTGTGCGGACGTTCCCGTGCAGCGTTGCAACCTCGGCCGCGGCGGCGTCGACCGCCGCCCGGGCGGCACCAGGCGTCGGCACGATCACGGCGCCCGCTCCCATCGCGCCGGTGCCGACCAGGACCTCGTCGACTCCCACGAGCGTGAGCAGGCCGGTGGGCGTGACGATGCGCGCAGCGCGGTCTGCCGCGACAGCGCCGGCCGGCGTCTCGTCGACACCGCAGACGACGGAGCGGAACTCCATGGCGGGATGATCGCCGTCCCCGAGCGCGCGACGACCGGTGGCTTCGCGGATTCGGCTACGGGAAACCCGCGACCGGCGGTGGCGCCTGAGCCTGGATCCACCGATGGGCGTGATCGCTGGTCGTCTGACTGCGCGCGCCTGCCTGGCGAGCCTGGCAGGATGCACCGCCCGCGCCAATCGGTGGATCCAGGCTCAGGTCAGGGGCGGCGCGACCGCGCCGGAGGCGACCCCGGGCATGCCGCCCTTGCCGAGCGTCGGCCGCACCGGGATCTCCGACGGGAACTCCGGCGTCTCCGGGAAGAGGTCGAACTTCGAGCCGCGGACGCAGCCGTCCATGCCGTACTGCGGGCCCTGGCCGGGCAGCATGACGGAAAAGGCCAGCGCGGCGAGCGCGCCGTCCCGCTCTGAGGCGCCCAGCTCCACGGCGACGTACGCCATCGACTGCATCGCGTAGCAGTTGGTGTACGACTCCACGAACATGCCGGCCGTGTGGTACGCCTCGTGCGCGAGGATCAGCAACGCCACCACCGTCGGCTCGGCCTCGCGGAAGCACGGGGTCGTCGCGTAGGCGCCGGACGGCCGCGTCCAGTCGAACGAGGCGAGGCACTCGAGCTCGGGGTGGCGGTCATTCCTCGAGAACGCGCGAAGGCGTGAGCACTGCTGGCGGTCGAGATGGAGCCCGGCCTCGGGGACGCCGTTGGCGTCGCCGCGGACATGGCCGGCGACGGCGTCGGCGTCGAAGAGCTCGCCGAAGAAGCCCTGGCAGCTCACCTTCACGTCGCGGCCGGCGACGGCAGAGGCGATCGGCGCAAGCCGGTTCTCGATCGAGCGGTCGACGTGCCACAGCCAGCCGACCAGGAGCACGGGCACCGCCGCGATGCCCGCAATGACCCTCACGGTCCGGAGATCGGCACGATCGGGGCGGGTCCTGAGCGACTCCTAGACTGCGGGCGATGGCACCCCGCGGCACCACGGCGCCCGCGCCGCCGCTCGTCGGGATCACCGGCAGGCGGATGCCGGCCGTGCGCGCTTTCCCCGAGGACGCGCCCCTTGTCGCCGAGCTGCGGGTCGACGTGCACTTCACCGCGTACGGCGAGGCGATCCGGCGGGCCGGCGGGATCCCCGTCTCCCTCGTGTACGAGGCCGATGTCGAGCTCCTCACCGACCGGCTCGACGCGATCGTCCTCTCCGGGGGGCCTGACGTCGACCCGCGGCTGTACGGAGCGCACCCGGAGGACGGGATCGGCGTCGATCCCGAGCGCGACACCTTCGAGCTCGGGCTCGTCCGCGCCGCGCTGGTGCGCGGGCTGCCGGTCGTGGGCGTCTGCCGCGGGCTCCAGCTCCTGAACGTGGCTCGTGGCGGCACGCTCGTCCCCGATCTCTCGGTCGGCACCGAGACGCCGCACTTCGACTCCGGCCGCCACGTCACGACCGACGCCCACGATGTCATCACCGTCGAGGGGACGCGCCTGCGCGAGGTCTACGGGCCGCGCGTGCGCGTCAACAGCTCGCACCGGCAGGCGATCGCGATCCCGGGCGCCGGCGTCGTCGTCGCGGGCAGCGCGGAGGACGGAACGGTCGAGGCGATCGAGATCGAGGGCCACGAGGCGATCGGCGTGCAGTGGCACGCGGAGTGGCAGCGCGATCCCGACCCGCTCTGGGACTGGCTGCTCGAGGCGGCGCGCGGGAGGCGCTGAGGGGCCGCGCCGGCCCGCTCTACCGCGGCCGCGGCAGCGCCGACGTGTCGACCACCTCGAACGCCGAGCCGGGCACGTCGTGGAGGCTGTGGAGGTCGTCGTTGTCCCAGCCGCGGTGCGGGGCTCCGGTCACGTACCAGTTCGAGCCGTTGTCGGCGACGATGACGCCGTACTCCTTCACGGCGCGCAGCACGACACGCGCCTGCGGCGGGAAGCGGTCGATCGCGAACGACGCCTTCAGGCGGAGCCGGAGGCCCATCGGCGGCAGGGCAGGGTCGGTCTCGGAGCTCGCGAAGTGGCGGGCCGGCCACACGTACGCGCGGCGTGTCCGCTCCACGGTGATGCGGAGCGCGTGCTCGATGCGCCCGCTCCGCACCTCCTCGTAGCGGGCGAGCCCGGGCAGGATCGGCAGGCCGGCCGCGTCGGCCGAGGTCCACGTCTCCGGCCGCAGCTTGTTCGAGCGGAGGCTCCAGATCGCGCCCGACCCCGCCGTCCAGCGGCCGCCGGAGCGGCGGAGCGCGAAGAGCTCGTAGAGCAGGCAGGAGTCGCGGTCGAGGAGGATCGCGTGGCGGTCGCCGTCCGGCTTCGGGGCGCCCTCGATCTTGACGCCGGCCGGGATCGGATACGGGCCCCGGTCCGACTCGGAGGCGTACTCGAACGCGACGCGCGTCTTCGGCGTCGCGCGGGAGACGACCGTGATCGGGATCCCGATCGGCGCTCCCTCCCAGAGCCCCGAGCCGAAGTCCGCGTGCGCGTGGT
This sequence comes from Actinomycetota bacterium, assembly GCA_016870235.1. Next base: position 3,324 of record VGCB01000388.1, read on the forward strand.
CGTCGGGACCGATCGCGGCGACGATGCGGTCGGAGTCGGCGGCGACCGGGAGCGCGTCGACGCGCTGGTTCCAGGGGTTGTCGGCCGGGAAGACCGGGCAGCCGGCGATCGTGGGCGGCGCCGTCGCTCGGGACGAGGCGGTCGTGGCGAGGAGCGCGGCGGCGGCGATCGCGGCGGCGAGGACGGTGAGCAGGCG
>VGCB01000389.1 GCA_016870235.1 Actinomycetota bacterium
TCGATCAGGTCGTCGTGGACGAGCGTCGCGAGGTGCACGAGCTCGACCGCGACGGCAGGGACGACCGGTGCCTCGATCCCGGACGGCGCCGAGAGGAACGAGAGCATCGGGCGCAGTCGCTTGCCGCCCCCGAGCGCGGCCGCGCCCACGACCGAGACGATGCCCGGATGGCTCGCGACCGCCTCCGAGAGCCGCTCCTCGACCTCGTCCAGGAACGCCTGCAGGCCCGGCGACGACCGCACCGCCTCGACCGTGCTCACGCTGCCCTGCCGACGTGGAGCGCGACGATCGAGCCGGCCATGCGCTCGAACCGCACGCCGTCGAAGCCCGCGCGCGCGAGCATGACGGCGAGCGTCTCGGCATCGGGGAAGCGGCGGACGCTCGCCGGCAGGTACGTGTAGGCCTCGCCGCCGGGGAGCACGCGCCCGAGCACCGGGACGACCCGGTCGAACCAGAGCCGGAAGAACGGCCGCAGAGGCCCGCGCGGCTCGGTGATCTCGAGGACGGCGAGGGTGCCGCCGGGCCGGAGCACTCGCCGCAGCTCGCCGAGCCCGCGCTCGAGGTCGGCGACGTTCCGGATCCCGAACCCGACCGTCGCCGCGTCGAACGCGCCGTCGCCGAAGGGAAGCGCGAGCGCGTCGCCCCGCACCCAGGAGACGGCGTCGGACTTGCGGCGGGCGCGCTCCAGCATCGCCTCGGAGAAGTCGAGGCCGGTGACGACCCCACCGGCGCGATGGGCCTCGATCGCGAGGTCACCGGTGCCGCAGCAGACGTCGATGACCCGGCTTCCCGGCCGCACCGCGGCCGCCACGGTGCGACGGCGCCACGACCGGTCGAGGCCCGCCGTCATGACGCGGTTCATCGCGTCGTAGACCGGGGCGATGCGGTCGAACATCGTGCGCACCCCGTCCGGGGCCAGCGTGCCCGTCTCGTGGCTCATGCGTCTCCCCACCGGCTGACGAGCGCGTTCTCGATCCCGAGCTGGTCGAGGCAGCGGCCGACGACGAAGTCGACGAGATCCTGGACCGTCTCCGGCCCGTGGTAGAAGCCCGGCGCGGCGAAGAGGATCACGGCCCCCGCCTCGTCGAGGGTCGCGAGACCGCGAAGGTGGATCGACGAGAGCGGCGTCTCGCGCGGGACGAGCACGAGCTTGCGACGCTCCTTGAGCGCGACCGAGGCGGCGCGGTGGATGAGGTTGGCCATGGCGCCGGACGCGAGCGTGCCGACCGTCGACATCGAGCACGGGCAGACGACGTAGGCGTCGATGCGCGCCGAGCCGCTCGCATACGGGCTGCGCCAATCCTGGATTCCGACCTGGCGGACGGCCTCGCCGGCGTCGCCGACGAAGCGCGCCATGACCTCGGTCGGCGGCAGCGCGCCGTCGCCGTAGAGCTCGGTGGCGAGGACCTCGACGCCGGCCGCGGAGGCGCAGAGCCCGATCTCGCAGCCCGCGCTCACGAGCGCGTCGAGGATCCCCTTCGCATACGGGGCGCCCGATGCACCGGTGACGCCGAGGAAGACGCGCACAGGGCGAAGTGTAGGTGTCCTGCCTCCGCGGGCCGTCGGCTGCGGCCGGGGAGCGGCGCCGGACGCGGGGCTACTTCTCGCCCTTGGCCGCCTCGAGGAACACGCCGAGCAGCCTCAGGTTCTCCTCGCCGAGATCCGGGAAGGCGGGCATGCTCTTGCCGAAGGCGGCGGGGTTCGCGATGTACTCGGCGAAGTAGGCGGCGTCCTGCCCGCCGGCGCCGACGTCGGTGAGATCGGGCGCGCCCTGGTTCGAGCTGCCCGCGCCCTCGAAGACATGGCAGTTCATGCAGCCTGCCTGCGCGAAGATCTCCGCACCCTGGACCGCCTCCTCGTTGTCGGCGAATCCCTGCTTCTCGGCCCACTCCGGCACGAGCTCGAGATTCTCGGCGGGCAGCGACTCCTTCGCGGTCGCGCCCTTCCAGGTCAGCACGCCCATCGAGATGACGACGAGGACGGCCGCGACCATGGCCACAGGACGCCGCATCAGCCGACGCTCGGGGCTCCGGTCGTAGAACGGCAGCGCGATCAGCAGGATCAGGAAGACGGTCGGCAGCCCGATCGTCCCCAGGATCACCGAGTCGGGCCACTTGAAGACGCGCAGCAGGTAGAAGAGGAAGTAGAAGAACCAGTCGGGCCGCGGCACGAAGCTCGTCGTGCCCGGATCGGCCTCCGCGGTGTACCAGGGGCCGAGGACGCCCGGCTCGAGGCCCTTGCCCTCCTCGGTGTCGCCGGCGGCGAAGTACCAGACGCACGCGAGCCCGATGATCACGGCGACCGTGACGAACGCCATGACCGTGTCGTGCCAGATCGCGTAGGGGAAGAACGGCTTCCCTTCGCGGGCGACGTCCTCCTTGTAGCGCTTGTGCTCTGCCCGGCGGCGGCGCTGCAGCTTGCTCGCCATCAGTCGTCCTCACCCGACGACGGCTCGCGGATCAGCCCCGTGCGACCCGCTCCGTGGCCCGCGGTGGGATCGCCCTCGGCGCGCTCGCGGCCGGCGGCGGTGCGCGACCAGGGCGGCGACGTGACGCCGAGGCGCACGACGAGGTACATGTGGAGCCCGATCAGGGCCATGATCGCGCCGGGCAGGACGAGCATGTGCAGCGAGTAGAACTTGGAGAGCGTATCCGGGCCGATCTGCGTGCCACCCTGGAGGAACTGCGCGAGGAACGGGCCGACGATGGGGCCGGTCGCGTTGATGTTGATGCCGACGACCGTGGCCCAGTAGGCCGTCTGGTCCCACGGCAGCAGGTAGCCGGTGAAGCCCTCCGCCATGCCCAGAACGAGGAGGAGGACACCGGTGATCCAGTTGATCTCGCGCGGGTACTTGTAGGCGCCGAACAGGAAGACGCGCCCCATGTGCAGGAACATGAGGATGATGAAGACCGACGCGCCCCACTTGTGCATGCCGCGCACGAGCCAGCCGGCGAAGACGTCGTCGGTGATGTGCTGGATCGACGCGTACGCCTTGTCGGGATCCGGCTTGTAGTACATCGCGAGCACGACGCCGGTGACTGCCTGGACGATGAACGCCGTCAGCGTCGCCGCGCCGAGCGTCTGCATCCAGTTGATGTCGCGCGGCACCTTCCGGAAGAGGAACCACTTGTGGTACCCGATGAGGCCGGTCCGCTCCTCGATCCAGTCGACCGGGTAGAGGGCGACGGCCTCGATCTGCTTGCGGCGCGCGGACTTGGCCATGGCTCAGGTTCCGGGGGTGGGGATCGGGTACAGCCACGACTCCCACCCGTCGACATGGGTGCCGGGGTACTGGTAGCGGTACTTCTTGATCTTCGCGTTCGCGCCGGCGCTCTCGACCTTGGCGACCGAGTAGAGCTTGCCGAGCATGAGGTTGCCGTTCTCGATCGAGAACTCGAAGCGGTCGAGCCCGCGGACCGGCGGCCCCGCGGTGACGTTGCCCTCCTTGTCGTACGAGCCGCCGTGACACGGGCAGCCGAAGCCGGAGACGCCGACGGCCGGGA
>VGCB01000390.1 GCA_016870235.1 Actinomycetota bacterium
CGCGCAGCTCGACGCCTTCGATGAGGTGCTCGAGATCCTCCCTGTCCTACGGGATCAGGGGCGGTCGCTCGGGATCGTGACCGCGAAGCGCCGGGCGACGGTCGCCCTGGCGTTCGATCGCTTCCCGCTGCTCGCCGAGACGACCGACGTGTTGATCGGAGCCGAGGACACCGAGCGACACAAGCCCGACCCCGACCCGATCCTCGCCGCCCTCGAGCTCCTCGGCGCGGAGCCCATCGAGGCGGCGTACGTCGGCGACTCGCCGTTCGACATCGCTGCCGCCAGGGCTGCGGGAGTGATGTCGATCGCGGTCGGATGGGGCGGGATCCATTCCGGCGACCGCCTTCGGGCGGAGGGGCCGGATGCGTTCGTCCGGTCGGCCGAGGAGCTGCTCGATGCCCTCTGACGTCGTCGCTCGGGTCGCCGAGCTCCGCAGGCTCGTCGAGCACCACCTGTACCGCTACCACGTCCTCGACGATCCCGAGATCCCGGACGCGGCGTACGACGCCCTGTTCGACGAGCTTGAGCGGCTCGAGAGCGAGCACCCCGAGCTCGTCACCCCCTCCTCCCCGACGCAGCGCGTCGGTGCCGCTCCCGCGGAGGGCTTCCAGAAGGTGCAGCACCGGCTCCCGATGGGCTCGCTCGAGAAGGTGACGACAGACGAGGCGCTCGAGAAGTGGGCCGACGACGTCCGGAAGCGGCTCGGAACCGACGAGCCCGTGGCGTACGTGGTCGAGCCCAAGATCGACGGCTCGGCCGTCTCCCTCGTCTACGAGGACGGCGTGCTCGTCCGCGGTGCCACGCGCGGTGACGGCGAGCGGGGCGAGGACGTCACCGCGAACCTCCGCACGATCTCGTCGATCCCGCTGCGGCTCCGTTCCGGCGATGGGATCGTCGCCCCCGAGTTGCTGGAGGTCAGAGGCGAGGTGTTCTTCCCCGTGTCCGGGTTCGCGCGCTTCAACGACGCGCAGATCGCGGCCGGCAAGAGCCCCGCTCCGAACGCCCGGAACGCGGCGGCCGGGTCGCTGCGGCAGCTCAACGCGGCCGTCACGGCGGAGAGGCGGCTGTCGATCTTCGTCTACGGCGTCGGCGTGCGATCGGAGGGTGACGGGACGGAGACCCAGTTCGAGACGCTCGCGTGGCTCCGCTCGCTCGGCTTCCGGACGAACGCCGAGATCGAGCGCGTGGAGACGATCGGCGAGGTCGCCGCCCTCTGCGCCGCCTGGGAACGACGGCGGGCGAGCCTCGACTACGAGATCGACGGCGCCGTCGTCAAGGTCGACTCCTTCGCGCAGCAGCAACGGCTCGGGGCGCTCCATCAGCGACCTCGCTGGGCTCGCGCCTACAAGTGGGCGCCGAGCACGGCGATCACGACCCTGGAGCGGATCCACATCCGGGTCGGTCGCACGGGTGCGCTCAACCCCTGGGCGCAGCTGACGCCCGTCTCCGTCGGCGGCGTCACCGTCTCGAACGCGACCCTCCACAACGAGGAGGACATCAATCGCAAGGACATCCGCGAGGGCGACCTCGTCGTCGTCCAGCGCGCCGGCGACGTGATCCCCCAGGTCGTCGGCCCCGCGGGCGAGCACGCGCCCGGATCCGTCCCGTTCCGGATGCCGACCCATTGTCCGCTCTGCGGCGTCGAGGTGGTGAAGCCGGAGGGCGAGGTGATGCACCGCTGCCCGAACCGCGCGTGCCCGTCCCGCGGGCTCGAGACCCTGATCCACTGGGTGGGCGCGGCGCTCGACATCGAGGGGGTGGGGGAGCAGTTCGTCCGCAAGCTGTGGGACGAGGGCCGTCTCCGCTCGATGCCCGACCTCTACCGCCTGAGCGCCGAGCAGCTGCTCGAGATCGAGGGGTACGGCGAGATCTCGGCGGCGCGGGCGATCGCATCGATCGAGCGGTCGAAGGAGCAGCCGTTCTCTCGCGTCCTCTTCGGCCTCAACATCCCCGACGTGGGCTGGGTGCTCGCGCGGAACCTGGCACGTCACTTCGGGACGATGGAGGCACTCGCGAGGGCCTCGACCGACGAGCTCCTCGAAGCGGAGGGGATCGGCGCCGACCGGGCCGAGAAGATCGCCGAGTGGTTCGCGGACGAGGACAACCGAAGGCTGATCGAAGAGCTCCGCAGTCTGGGGCTGACGATGGCGGCCGGGGAGGCGGAGCGGCCGGCTGAAGGGCCGTTGACCGGACGTCAGTACGTCCTCACGGGCACGCTCGAGGGGCTGACGCGCGAGGAGGCCAAGGCTGCGCTCGAGGCCCGGGGCGCGAAGGTGTCCGACTCGGTCTCGAAGAAGACGACGGCGGTCGTCGCCGGCGACAGCCCCGGCTCGAAGGTCGCGAAGGCGGAGAAGCTCGGGATCCCGATCCTGTCCGAGGCCGAGCTCCGCGAGCTCCTCGCGACGTAGACGCGCGCCCGTCGGCGTCACGAACGACCCTGGCGCCGTCGGACGCGTCAGAACGACCGGTCGAGCACGAGCGCGAATCGATCCTGCGCAGCGCGCGCCGCGGTGGTCGGAACCGGATTCCCGTTCTCGAGCACCGCAAAGGCGATCCGCGACCTGATCGTCCCCGAGATGGTGCAGGCGAGGCTGGTCGTCCCGGTCTTCCCGCGGACGGCTCCATGGAGGCCGCGCAGGCGCCGTTCGAGCGTGCCGGTGCGGCCGGCGACCGCGAGCGAGCGTCGGAACGCGGCGCCGAACGCAGGCGAGCGGACACCGGCCCTCAGGATCTCGACGAGCGCCCGGGGCGTGAGCCTGTTGAGCCGCGAGAGACCCGAGCCGTCGACGAGACGGACACCGGTGAGCGGGACACCTGCCTCGGAGAGCGTCCGGCGGACGACTCGCGCGCCGCCAGCCGTGCTGCCGGGGTCGCCGCCGATCGTCCCCAGGTGCTTCAGCAGCATCTCGGCCACGAAGTTGTCGCTCTCGGTGTTCGCGAGCGCCACGATCTCCGCCAGCCGGTCGGACTCGACCGACGCGAGAATGGTGCCTGCCTCGACCGGCGCCGCGCGGACGCCCGCGACGCCTTCGACTGCGATGCCGGCGCCCTCGAGCTCCCGCTCGAGCGCCCGCGCCGCGAGCTTCGGCGGCGTGAAGGCAGGCCACCCGCGTCCGCGGTCGAGGACGAGCGCCGAGAGCGGAGGGCTCTCGTCGCCGAGGAACGACGGCTTCCACCCCGGCGCGTCTCGCACGTCGTCGAAGAGGCTCTCGTCACCGAAGACCCGGCCCGTGACTTCCCGGATCCCGCGGCCTCGCAGGACGGCGACGAGCCGCTCCAGCCCGCGCGTCACGAAGGTCGGATCGCCGGTTCCCCTGAGGAAGAGGTCGCCGACCCAGGCGGGGCCCTGTCGCCTGCCCACGTCGATCACGTCGGTGCGGAAGCGGAACTCCGGCCCGAGCAGCGCGAGGGCGGCGAACGTGACCGCGAGCTTCTCGTTGGACGCGGGGATGAACGGGACGTCGGGCCTGTGGGAGAAGAGCGGCTCTC
>VGCB01000391.1 GCA_016870235.1 Actinomycetota bacterium
CGCTCGCAGCAGGGCTGCGACCGCCGCCGGCTCGCTCCGCCGGATCGCCGCGAGGCGGAGCACGGAGGCGAGCAGCGCGCCGCCGACGAAGAGGAAGGCGCCGAGGAGATGGAAGAACACGAGCGCCTCGTTGCTCACGTTCCGAGCCTAGCGTCCGGCGCACCGTCGGGTGGAGGGATCTAAGGTGATCGCGTGGTCGACGTCCTCCGGGTGATCCATCTCCTCGCGGCGGCGGTGTGGGTCGGCGGCACCGTCGCGCTCGTGCTCGCGGGCGTCCCCGCCGTCCGGAAGCTCGAGGGCGAGGCGCGCGCGACGGCGATGCGGGCGCTCGGCCGGCGCTGGCGGCCGCTCGGCTGGAGCGCGATGGGCGTCGCGATCGTGTCGGGGCTCTGGATCACCGACGAGCACGGCGGCTTCGCGGCGGAGGCGCGATCCACCGACTTCGTCCAGACCCTGATCTGGAAGTCGGCCCTCGTCGTCCTGCTGTGCGCCGGCGCGATCGTCCACGACTACGTCCTCGGCCCGAAGCTGCAGCGAAAGCTCCGCGAGCGCGCGCCCGACGCGGCGCAGACGCGCCGCCGGCTGATCGTGGTCGGCTGGTTCAACTTCGCCCTCACCCTCGCGGTCCCGATCCTCGGCGTCGTCGCCCTCTCGTACCTGGACTGAACACATGGACGAGCTGCAACGGCACCTGCGCCTGCTGACGACCACGATCGAGGCGGTCAACTCGAGCCTCGACCTCCAGGAGGTGCTCGAGCTCGTCGCGCACGAGGTCGCCTCTGCGCTCCACACCGACGCCTGCTTCGTCTACCTCCACGACGACAAGACCGCGGAGCTCGTGCTTCGCGCGACGCACGGGACGGCGGTCGAGGATCACACGCACGTCCCCCGGATGCGGATCGGCGAGGGGATCACCGGCTTCGCCGCCGCGGAGCGGCGGCCCGTGATGATCGCCTCCGATGCCCACCTCGACCCGCGCTTCAAGCGGTTTCCGAACCTCCGCGAGGAGGACTACGAGTCGATCCTCGCGGTTCCCATCCTTGCGCGCGAGAAGCTCGAAGGCGCGCTCAACGTGCGCACGCGGGAGCCCCGCTCGTTCACCGACGGCGAGCAGGACCTGCTCGTCGCGATCGCCGCGCAGGTGGCGCAGACGATCGAGCACGCGAAGCTGTACGAGGCCGCCCAGGCGCGCGTCCGCGAGCTCGAGGCGCTCTCGCGGATCTCCGAGGCCGTGTCGGAGTCGCTCTACCTGGAGGAGTCCCTCGAGGCGATCGTGAAGACGACGATCTCCTCGCTCGACGCCACCGGCGCCGCGATCGTCCTCGACGATGGCCGCACCGCCTGGCCCGAGGGCCGCCCGGGCGCGCACGCCGTCCGCATGCCGCTCCGCTGGAAGGGGCACCAGATCGGCGAGCTCGTCGTCGACCGCGACTCGCCGTTCACTCCTGAGCACCACCGGCTGTTGGAGGCGATCGCGCACCAGGCGGCGGTCGCGCTCGAGCACGGCCGGATGGCGCTCCGCGGCGTCCTCGCCCAGGAGATCCACCACCGCGTCAAGAACAACCTCCAGACCGTCGCGTCGCTGCTGCGCCTGCAGGCGCGGGCCGAGGGCGTCGACCCGCGCAAGGCGCTCAACGACTCGGTCAGCCGGATCCTCGCGATCGCCGCCGTGCACGAGGTGCTGACCGAGCACCGCGAGGACGTCGTCGACCTCCGAGAGCTCCTCGACCGGCTCCGCTCGATGCTCGTCCAGGGCATCGGCTCGCACAAGTCCGTGACCGCCGACTTGGACGCGGTGCCGCTCGCCGGCCAGCGGGCGACCGCTCTCGCCCTCGTCTTCAGCGAGCTGCTCGGCAACGCGCTCGAGCACGGCGGCAACGCCGTGCGCGTCTCGCTGCGTCGCGACGGCGGCCGCGTCCGGCTCGAGCTCTCCGACGACGGCGCCGGCAAGGGCGACTCGACCGACGGTACCGGTCTCTCGATCGTCCGGGCGCTCGTCCGCGACGAGCTGCGCGGAGACCTCGAGCTCTCCGACGACGGCGGTCTCCGAGCCGTCGTCAGTTTCCCGACCTGACCGCCGAAGGGAGGACCGTGCGCATCCTGATCGCTGAGGACGAGACGATCATCCGCCTCGACCTGCGGAGCCTGCTCGAGCAGGCGGGCTACGAGGTCTGCGCGGAGGCGCGCGACGGGGAGGAGGCAGTCGCGCTCGCCACGTCGGAGCAGCCCGACCTGGCGCTCCTCGACGTGAAGATGCCGAAGCTCGACGGCATCGACGCGGCTCGGCGGATCCTCGACGAGCGGCCGATTCCGATCGTGATGGTCACCGCGTACGACGAGCGCGAGCTCGTTGGCCGTGCCGTCGAGGCGGGGGTGTTCGGCTACCTCGTGAAGCCCTTCAAGGAGTCCGACCTCCTCCCCGCGATCGAGACGGCGCGGGCCCGCCACGAGGAGCTGTCGGCACTTCGCGCCGAGGCCGACTCGCTCGCCGAGGCGCTCGCCGCGCGCAAGGCGATCGAGCGGGCGAAGGGCCTGTTGATGGATCGCGACGGCCTCAGCGAGCGCGACGCGTTCGCGCGGCTCCGGAAGGCGAGCCAGATCTCCGGGAAGCCGCTGAAGGTGGTCGCGGAGGCTCTGATCGCCACCCTGGATCCGTCGGCGTCCGGCTGAAGCCGGACGGGGAGCCTGGCGGTGGCTCCCCGTCCGGCTTCAGCCAGACGGCTATCTCAGGCGCTAGGCCTCGAGCAGGCGCTCCCGGCTGCGGCGACCGAGGCCCCGGAACGCCACCCAGAGGAGACCGCCGACGAGAAGCAGCGGCACGGCGACGACGAGGGCGTAGAGGAGCACGATGCCCTCGATCGCAAGGATGCGGACGGCGTCGTCGACGGCGCGGTCGACGCGAGACGGCGCGACCGGGACGACCTCCTCCTCGGCCTCCGTCCGCAGGTCGACCCGGATCGTCGCGAACGCCGCCTCGCCCCGGATCGCCTGCGCGCTCTGGCGGTTGCCGGCGAGCTCGTCGCGGAGGGACTGCAGCGTCACCTCGAGACCCGTCCGCTCGTCCGTCGAGAGGGACGTGCCCTCCAGCTTCGCCGTGATCGATGCGATCCGCTTGCGCAGCACGTTGATCCGCCGGTTGGCCGCGTCGAGCGACTCCTGCAGGTCGTCGATCTGCACGTTCTGCGACGTGATCGTCCCGAGCGCGCTCAGCTCGGCGAGCGCCTCCTGGACGCGGCCGCTCGGCACCTTGAGGACGAGGGACGCGGCGCCCGACTCGCCCGAGCCGTACGAGACGGTGAGGAGGTAGCCGCCGAGCGCTCGGGTCGTCGAGATCGCGCGCTGCGTGGCCGCCGACAGCGCGTCCGTGTCCTTGACCTCGAGCGAGAGGGTCGCCGAGACCCGCTGCGCACGATCCGCCGCGGGTGCGGGCACGCCGGCCGACGGAAGGGGTGCCGCCCGCA
>VGCB01000392.1 GCA_016870235.1 Actinomycetota bacterium
GAGGAGCTCGAGCGGGAGGCCAGCAAGCCCGGCCTGTGGGACGACCCCGACGCAGCCCGGGCCGTCACGGGCGAGCTGTCCCGCTGCAAGGACGACGTCGACCTGGTGACGGGGTTGGAGGAGCGGCTGTCCGACGTCGAGACGCTGTTCGAGCTCGGTCGCGAGGAGGGTGACGACTCCGTCGAGCCGGAGGTGGAGCAGGGGATCGCCGCGCTGTCGACGGAGCTCGACACGCTCGAGCTCCGGGCCCTGTTCACCGGCGAGCACGACGAGCGTGACGCGATCTGCGAGGTGCACTCCGGTGCGGGCGGCACCGACGCTGCCGACTGGGCCCAGATGCTGCTGCGCATGTTCAGCCGGTGGGGCGAGCGGCGCGGCTTCGACATCGAGATCGACGAGGTGTCGCCGGGTACCGAGGCCGGGATCTCGTCGGCCACGTTCACCGTGAAGGGGCGCTACGCCTACGGCATGCTCAGCGGCGAGCGGGGGGTGCACCGCCTGATCCGCATCTCGCCGTTCGACTCGCAGGCGCGCCGGCAGACCGCGTTCGCCTCCCTCGACTGCGTCCCCGCGCTCGACGCGACGGAGGAGCCCGAGATCGACGAGAAGGACCTCCGGATCGACACGTATCGCTCCTCGGGTGCGGGTGGGCAGCACGTCAACGTCACCGACTCTGCGGTGCGCATCACCCACCTGCCCACCGGTGTGGTCGTGTCGTGCCAGAACGAGCGGTCGCAGACCCAGAACAAGGCGCGCGCGATGCAGATCCTCGCGGCGCGCCTCGCCGAGCGGCAGCGCGAGGAGCGCGCGGCCGAGCTCGCGCAGATCTCGGGTGAGAAGCGCGACGTCGCGTTCGGCAGCCAGATCCGCACGTACACCCTCGCGCCGTACCGGCTGGCGAAGGACGAGCGCACCCGGCACGAGACCGGAAACGTCGACGCAGTGCTCGACGGCGACCTCGACGAGTTCATCGAGGCGTACCTCCAGTGGCGCCGTCGCGAGGGGCGCTAGCACCCGACCCGACCGGCGCGAACGGCCGCGCACCGGGCGTCTCGGGGCGCCCGCGGCCGGCTCGGAGTGACACCGTCGCGCGCGAGGCCGCTGCTACCCTCCGACCGCCCCCATGATTCGCTTCGAGAACGTCACGAAGATCTACAAGGGCGGAGTCACCGCGCTCCGTGACTTGTCCGCCGACGTCCAGAAGGGCGAGTTCGTCTTCCTCGTCGGACCGTCTGGATCGGGCAAATCGACCTTCTTGCGTCTCCTGCTCCGCGAGGAGGTGCCGTCCGAGGGCCGCATCGTGGTGGCGGGTCGCGACATCTCCCGGATGTCGCACTGGAAGGTCCCGCAGCTCCGCCGCAACATCGGCACGATCTTCCAGGACTTCAAGCTGCTGCCCACCAAGACGGTCTACGAGAACGTCGCGTTCGCGATGGAAGTGATCGGCCGACCGCGCAACGTCATCCGCACCCAGGTACCCCAGGTCCTCGACCTCGTCGGGCTCGCGAAGAAGGCGGGCCGCTTCCCCAACGAGCTCTCGGGCGGTGAGCAGCAGCGCGTGTCGATCGCGCGCGCGTTCGTCAACCGGCCGCTCATCATCCTCGCCGACGAGCCGACCGGGAACCTCGACCCCGCGACCACCGTCGGCATCATGCGCATCCTCGATCGCATCAACCGCACCGGCACCACGATCGTCATGGCCACCCACGACCAGCGCATCGTCGACGCGATGCGGCGCCGCGTCGTCGAGCTCGACCGCGGCACCCTCGTGCGCGACCAGGCCCGCGGCGTCTACGGCATCGGCGGAGGGCTCTAGCCATGTTCTCGCGGTTCGGCTACTTCGCTCGCGAGACGACGATCTCGCTGCGGCGCAACTTGCTGATGACGATCGCCGGCATCCTCACGGTGGCCGTGTCGCTCGCCCTGTTCGGCGGGATCCTGTTGCTGTCGCGCTGGGTCGACCACGGCACCCAGCAGATCAAGGGTGGGGTGCGCCTCGAGATCTTCATGACCGTCAACGCCAGCGACGCGCAGATCGACGACATCGATGCCGCCCTCCGGGCCGACCCGCAGGTGAAGGACTTCCGCTTCCTCGACAAGGAGGCGGCGTACGAGGAGTTCCAGCGGATCTTCCGCAAGGACCCCGACCTGGTGAAGAACGTCGATGCCGACGCCCTGCCCACCTCCTTCCGGGTGGTGCCGGTGGAGGCGGAGTTCACCGAGAAGATCCAGAAGCGGTTCGAGCCGCTCGCCGGAGTCGACGACGTCGCCACCCCCGACGAGGCGTTGCAGGGGCTCCTCAGCGCGACCGACACCGCCAAGTACATCTTCTTCACGCTCTCGGCGATCCTGTTGCTGTCATCGCTGTTCCTGATCGTCAACACGATCCGCCTCGCGACCTTCGCGCGCCGGCGCGAGATCGAGGTCATGAAGCTCGTGGGCGCGTCGAACATGTTCGTGCGCATCCCGTTCATGGCCGAGGGGGTCGTGCAAGGCCTCATCGGTGCCGGGCTGGCCGTGGGCGTGGTCGCCTTGCTGAAGGTGGGGTTCGACCGCTGGTTCGACGACCCCGACGGCTTCTTCCGCCAGTTCTACGTCACGAGTGCCGACGCCACCTGGATCGCGTTGATCCTGCTGGGGTTCGGCGTCCTCATCGGGCTGATCGGCTCCCTGATCGGCCTCTACCGATTCCTCCGCGTCTGACCCCCGCCGGCCGACCCGACCGGGGCGGCATCTGTCCGATCCGGGGCGGTGCGCGGCGTCCGGCCACCCCGAGCTTCCCCGGATTTCGCCTCGGAAATCCCCCGATTCACGGCAAATCGGACGACCGATCTGGCTAGCCTGCGGGGATCCCCGTGGCGTCGGTGGCGTCGGGCATCAACGCCCGGTGTTGCCAATGTTGCTGATGTTGTTTAGCCTGGTGCTCCCCATGCGACTCCGTCGGGTCCTGCCACCCCTCCTCGTCGGCCTGCTGGCCATCGCGGCGCTCGCCGCGCCCGCGCCCGCGCAGACCTCCAACGCGGACAAGCAGAAGCAGCTCAAGGAGCAGATCCTCGAGGCCGGCGCCCAGGAGGCGGCCGCACTCGATGCGCTCCAGGCCATCCGTGACCGCAAGGGTCCGATCGACGCGCGGGTGGCCGAGCTCGACGCGCAGATGGTCGAGGTGATGGCGCGGCTCGCCCCGCTCGAGGAGCAGGTCGCCCAGCTCGGCGGGCAGCTCGCCGACGCGGAGACCCGGCTCCAGCAGCGCCAGGCCGAGTACGAGGTGGCGAAGGCCGAGGTCGAGGAGTCGGCCGCCCAGATCTACCGGTCGGCTCGGAGGGGCGCGACCTACGACGTCGTCGCGGCCTCGCGCCCGAAGGACCTCGTCCAGGGCTCGAAGTACCTCGACCAGGTGAACCAGGACCAGCGCGCACTCGTCCGCACCGCGACCGAGCTGCGCGACCAGGTCGAGGCCG
>VGCB01000393.1 GCA_016870235.1 Actinomycetota bacterium
GAGCGCGCCTCATCGGGCCTCGGCCAGGTGATCGACGTCGCCATGGTCGACGGTGTCGCCTCGCTGCTCGGGAGCGTCTTCACGCTGGTCGCCGCCGGTCAGTGGCGGCCCGATCGCGGCGCCAACTGGCTCCAGGGAGGCGCGCCCTGGTACGGCGTCTACCGCACCGCCGACGGTCGCTTCCTCACCGTCGGCTCCCTCGAGGCGAAGTTCTACGCCCAGCTCCTCGAGCGGCTCGGCCTCGATCCCGCGGACTGGCCGCAGTTCGACACCGACCGCTGGCCTGCGCTCCGCGGACGGATGGAGGCGATCTTCGCCACGCGCACGCTCGCCGACTGGACGGCGGAGCTCGAGGGAACGGACGTCTGCTTCGGCCCGGCCGTGTCGCTGGCGGAGCTGACCACCCATCCCCATCTCGCCGCGCGCGAGACGTACGTCGAGGTCGACGGCGTCCTCCAGTCCGCGCCCGTGCCGCGCTTCGCCCGCACACCGGGCGCCGTCGACCGCCCGCCGCCCTGGCCGGGCCAGCACTCGCGCGACGTCCTCCGCGAGCTCGGTCGCGACGACGAGCAGATCGCCCGCTCCCTGGCCGCAGGCGTCGTCGCGGAGGTGACGACATGAGCGACCTCGAGTTCGGGATCATCCTCGGCGACGTCCCGACGGCCGTCGATCCCTCGACCCATCTCGACGGCGTGCTGCGTCAGGTCGAGGCGGCGCAGCGAAACGGCTTCACCTACGTCTGCATCGGGCAGCACTTCCTCTACGAGGGTCTGCGCTGGCTGCAGCCGATCCCGCTTCTCGCGCGCCTCGCCGGGGAGACGAACGTCAACGTGAAGCTCGCGCCGACCGTGATGATCGTGCCGTTCTACCACCCCGTCCTCCTCGCCGAGGAGCTCGCGACGCTCGACATCGTCAGCGAGGGCCGGCTCGTGATCGGCGCGGGCACCGGGTACCGGCAGGCGGAGTTCGACTTCCTCGGCGTCCCGTACGAGGAACGCAACGCGCGGCTCGCAGAGTCGCTCGAGCTGATGACCCGGCTCTGGAACGAGGACGTGATCACGTTCGAGGGCCGGTTCTGGCAGCTGCACGAGGCACCGACGCACCTCCACCCGATCCAGCGGCCGCGGCCTCCGATCTGGATGGGCGCGATGAAGCCGCCGGGAATCAGGCGCGCAGCGCGGCTCGGCGACGCGTGGATGATCGTGCCGGAGGCGCCGTTCGCCGAGGTCGAGCGAGACCTCGCCCTCTACGACGAGGAGCGCCGCGCGCACGGGCTCGCGCTGCCGCGGCTCCCGATCCGGCGGGAGATCGTCGTCGGCGCGACGACCGAGGATGCGCTCGACCGCTATGCCGCGCGCTCGGCCGAGCGCTACCGCGCCTACGCCGAGCGCGGCCATCCAGAGCTCGTGCGCCACGACTTCGACGCCGGGTTCCGCGCCTGGGCGCTCGAGCGCGCGATCCTGGGGACGCCGGAGCAGTGCATCGCGCAGCTGCACGGGCTCGGCCCGCGCTTCGGGCCCGTGATCGTGCGGCCGAGCTGGCCCGGGATGGCGACCGAGGACGTCGTCGCCTACCTCGACGACGTCGGCGAGAAGGTCGTGTCGGCCTTCCGGAGCCGGCCGTGATCGTCCGCTTCGCGAGCGGGCTCAGGAAGGCCGGTCTGACGGTGGGGCAGTTCCAGGAGCACTGGCGCACGCTCCATGCCGATGCCGTGCTCGCGCTCGACGGGCTCGAGGCATACGTCCAGAACCACCTGATCCTGCGCGCCGACGGCACCCCGTGGCTGCCGTGGCCCACCACCGACGCGTGCGCCGAGATCGAGTTCCGCAGCATCGAGGAGATGGACGCGGCGTTCTCCTCCCCCGCCGCCGACGCGGTGCGTGCCGACTCGGCGCACATGATCGAGCCGGGGCGCGGCGGACTCACGATCTGCGAGCGGCGCCTCCTCGCGGGCGACGGCTGGTCGCCCGACGAGGGCGTCAAGCTCGTGACGGCGCTCCGGCGCTTCCCCGCCTGCGACCCCGACGCGTTCGCGGCGACCCTCGGCGGCGCCTATGCCGAGGAGGTCGCGACGGCCGCGCCGCTCCGCCACGAACAGCTCGTGCCGATCCGCGACGAGGCGGCGAACGCCGGTGCGTTCTGCGAGCTCGTCGACCTCCTCTGGTTCCCCGACGCGGAGACCGCTGCCGCGTTCGCGGTCTCGGAGACGATGGGACGGGCGGCGGCCGTCCTCACCGGGGTCGCGTTCGGCGTCGAGCGGCTGGTCGCGCGTCCCGTCCGCGTGCGGTGAGCGCGAGGCCCTCCGCGCCTCCCGACCTCGCCTCCGGCCTCGAGGCGATCGCGGCCGGCGAGCTCGGCGAGGAGCGCCTCGAGGTGTACGCGCGCCTGCGCTCCGAGGCGCCGGTCCACTGGAGCGACACGCTCGGCGCCTGGGTGCTCGCCCGCTACCCGGACGTGCGCGCCGCGCTCGAAGACCGCCGGCTGCGGCCGATCACCGAGGGCCCCGGCGCCTCGGTCTTCGGCGGCGGTTTCTTCCACTGGGACGGCCGCGAGCACGGCAAGAAGTCGGGAATCCTGACGCGCCGCATCCGGAGCCCTCGCGGCCTGCGCGAGCTCCGGCCCGCGATCGACGCGATCGCGCGCCGGGTCGCCGGCGAGCTGCCGTTCCGCGAGGAGGTCGACCTCCGCGAGCGGTTCACGATCCAGGTTCCGCTCCTCGTCATCTCCGAGCTGACGGCGATCGACGACGCGCCGCGCCTGCGAGGCTGGTACGACGCGATCATGGCCGGTGGCACGTCGAGCATCGGCAACCCCGCGGCGCGCGCTGCCGGGCTCGAGGCGATGGAGAGCCTCCGCGCGTACCTGCGGCCGCTCCTGGCCGAGCGCCGCGAGCGGCCCGGCCGCGACGTCGTCTCCGACTACGTCAACGCGACCTACGACGGCGCGCCGCTGCCCGGGGAGGAGATCGTCGCCGTCGTCGGCCAGCTCCTCCCCGCCGGGGTGGAGACGACGGAGCGCGTGCTGACCTCAGCGCTGCGTGAGCTCGCCCTTGCCCCGGCGCTCTGGGACGAGGTGCGGCAGGGCCGCGAGGACGAGGCGCTGCTCGCGAGCTTCGGCGCCGAGGCCCTGCGCCTCTTTCCTCCGATCCAGGCGGCGAACCGTGTCGTCCGCGCGCCGCTCGACCTCGCCGGCGTCCGCCTGGAGCCAGGCGACCGCGTCGTCTCGGTGATCGCGTCGGCGAACCGCGACGGCGAGCGCTTCGCCGAGCCCGACCGCTTCGACCCGCGCCGCTTCCTGCCGCGTCCCGACCGCCAGTTCACCGCTGCCGGCGACATCCTCCCCTTCGGCGCAGGCGAGCACCACTGCGCCGGCTCGCGCCTCGCCGGCGCGGAGATGGTGAGCGCGCTGCGCGCGATCCTCGACCGGGCGGGGCGGATCGAGCTGCTCGACGACG
>VGCB01000394.1 GCA_016870235.1 Actinomycetota bacterium
TCGTCGTCAACGAGCTCGTCGGGCTGCTCTACCCGGTGCTCGACCCGCGGCTCAAGGAGCTGAAGGCGTGAGCGCGCTTGCTGCGGCTCTTCGCGAGCGGGCCCTCGTCGGGCCGCGCCGCGTGGTGCGCTCCCTCCTGCTCGTCGTCGGACTCGGGCTGCTGCTCGTCGTCCTCTTCCCCGGGCTCTTCGCACCGTACGACGCCTACGAGCTCGACGTTCCCGCGCGCCTGCAGGGGCCGAGCTGGGAGCACCTGTTCGGCACCGACGAGGGCGGCCGCGACATCCTCTCGCGCGTCCTGCACGGCGCGCGGGACTCGATCGGGTCGGCGCTGCTCGTGATCGGCATCGCCGCTGCGTTCGGGACGCTGTGGGGCGCTGTCGCGGGCTGGGCGGGCGGCTGGGCCGACCGCGTCCTCATGCGCATCGTCGACGTCTTCCTCGCCTTCCCGTACCTCGTGCTCGCGATGGCCGTGGCGGCGTCGATCGGACGCGATCTCCGCTCCGCGATCATCGCGCTCGCAGTCGTGTGGTGGCCGGGCTACGCCCGGATGATCCGCGGTCAGGTGCTCGCGCTCAAGGGCCAGCAGCACGTGCGGGCGGCGCGGACGCTCGGCGCCGGCCCCTCCCAGCTCCTGCGCTGGCACGTCCTCCCGCACACGCTGCCGCAGCTGAACGCGCGGGTCACGGTCGACATCGGCTACGCGCTCGTGGCGCTGACCGGGCTCTCGTTCCTCGGTCTCGGTGCGCAGAACCCGAGCCCGGAATGGGGCCTGATGGTCTCGAACGCGAAGACGTACGTCCTCAACGCCTGGTGGTACGCCGTCCTTCCCGGCGCGGTCATCCTCGTCGTCGTCCTCTACCTCGTCACGCTCGGCGACGAGCTTTCCGAGGAGAGCACGTGACGGCGGCGGTGAGCGTGCGCGAGCTCCGGGTCACCTACGGAGGAGCGTCGCGGCCGGCGCTCGACGGCGTCGACCTCGACGTGCCCGACCGCGGCAGCGTCGCGCTCGTCGGCGAGTCGGGGTCGGGCAAGTCGACGCTGGCGCTCGCGGCGACACGGCTCCTCGACGGGTCCGCGGCGGTGAGCGCGGAGGAGCTGTCGCTCTTCGAGGCCGACCTGCTGCGGCTGCCGGCCCGGGAGCTGCGCGCGCTGCGCCGGACGCGCGTGGCGATGGTGTTCCAGGATCCGCGTGCGAGCTGGAACCCGACGCGGACGATCGCAGCGCAGCTTCTCGACGGTCTCCGCGGCGAGGCGCGTCGGGAGCGTCGGGCGAGGCTCGTCGAGGTGATGCGCCGCGTCGGCATCGGCGACCCCGAGGAGCGGCTCGACGACTACCCGCACCACTTCTCCGGCGGCATGCTCCAGCGCGCGATGCTCGCGGGCGGCCTCGCGCACGGGCCGAGGCTCCTGATCGCCGACGAGCCGACGAGCGCGCTCGACACGACCGTCCAGGCCGAGCTGCTGACGCTGATCGACGAGCTCCGCGTCGAGGAAGGCCTGTCGCTGCTCCTGATCAGCCACGACCTCGGCGTCGTCGGGCGCATGGCCGCCGAGGTCGTGGTTCTCTTCGCCGGTCGCGTCGTCGAGCGAGGCCCGACCGACGAGATCCTCCGCTCGCCGCAGCATCCGTACACGCGGGAGCTGATCGCGGCGACGCCGCGCCTGCACGGGCCGCGGAAGGTGCCGCTGCGCGTGGGCCGCGGCCGGGGCCCGGCCGAGACCGGCTGCAGCTATGCGCCCCGTTGCCCGCTCGCGGTCGAGGCGTGCGCGCAGGAGACGCCGCCTCTGCGGACGATCGGGGCCGTGCAGGTCGCGTGCATCCGCGCACCGGTCGACGAGGCGGTCGCGGGGTGACGGCGCTGATCGAGCTGCGGCAGGTGGGGATGGAGTTCCGGGACGGGCGCCGGTCGGTCGTCGCCTGCCGGGAGGTGTCGCTCACGGTCGCAGAAGGCGAGGTCGTCGGCCTCGTCGGCGAGTCCGGCTCGGGGAAGTCGACGGTCGCGAACGTCGCGCTCGGTCTCCTGACGCCGACGGCCGGCGAGGCCGTGTTCCGCGGGGCCGCTCTCGCGTCCCGCTCGCGGGCCGAGCTCCGGCAGGTGCGAGCGGACATGCAGGCCGTGTTCCAGGAGCCGTTCCTGGCGCTCGACAGCCGCAAGAGCGTCGGCTGGGCGATCGAGGAGCCGCTTCGCATCCACGGCCGCGGCGATCGCGAGGAGCGCCGGGGCCGCGTCCTCGAGCTGCTCGACGCGGTCGGCCTCGACCGCTCGGTTGCGGGACGGCGGCCCTCCCAGCTCTCGGGCGGCCAGCTCCAGCGCGTCAACATCGCGCGGGCGATCGCGCTTCGACCGTCGCTCCTCGTCTGCGACGAGCCGGTCTCGGCGCTCGACGTCTCGGTGCAGGCGCAGATCATCAACCTCTTCCTCGAGATCCAGGAGTCCCTCGGGATCGGGATGCTGTTCATCAGCCACGACCTCGCCGTCGTCCGGCACCTGTCCGACCGCATCGTCGTCATGTACGCGGGTCGGATCGTCGAGGAGGGGCCGACCGATCAGGTCTGCGAGGCGCCGCACCACCCGTACGCGCGGGCGCTCCTCGACGCGTCGCTCGAGCCGGAGCCGTCGAGGGCGAGAGCCGCGGCCGCGCCCGCGTTCCGGGAGGCGATCCCCGAGGACGGGTGCCCCTTCGCGCCGCGGTGCCCGCACGTCGAACCTGCGTGCGAGACAGGGCAGCTGCCGCTCGCGCCGACGAGTCAGGGACGCTCGAGCGCCTGCCGGCGTGCGCTCGAGCTGGTCGGGGTCGCGGGCAATCGAGACGAAGGGATGGTGCGATCGTGAGCGGTGAGATCCTGTTGCAGGGCGGCAGCGTGCTCGACGTGGGCACGGGCGAGACCGAGCGGCGCGACCTCGGCGTCCGCGACGGCGTCGTCGTGCCGCCCGCCGACCTGTCGGCGCCGCAGGTGGTCGAGGCGGACGGCCTCACCGTCTGCTTCGGTCTCTGGGACTGCCATGCGCACCCGGGCAGCCTCATGTACGACCCGTCTGCCAAGGGGTACTTCGACGGGTCGGCCGAGTGGAGCGTTCGCGCCTACGCGAACCTCGTCGAGGCGGCGCGGATGGGGATCACGGGCGTCCGCACGATGAGCGAGGCGGACGGCGTCGACATCGCGTGGTCGCGCGCGTTCCGCGAGGGCGTCGTGCCCGGGCCGCGCGTGAGCGCGAGCGGGATCGCGATCCGGACGACCGGCGGCCACGGGACCGCCTTCCCGCGCCGGCACCTGCGGGTCGAGGCGGAGCTCGTGTGCGACGGCGAGGTCGAGGTCACCCGCGCCGTCCGCCGTCTCGTCGAGCAGGGTTCGGACTGGGTCAAGGTGATGCTGACCGGCGGGCTCTACAGCCCGAACGAGACGGTCGACGGCGGCCAGCTGACCGACGAGGAGCTCGTCGCGCTCGTC
>VGCB01000395.1 GCA_016870235.1 Actinomycetota bacterium
GCGCGCTTCGCGGCGACGTAGCGCGCCGCGGCGCGCCAGTCGACCCCCGTGTCCGTGCGCAGGGCGTCGACGGTCGACACGGAGGCACCTGCGGCGAGCGCGAAGGCCCCGGCGATCCAAGCGGCCTGCCAACGCCTCGCCGCCGCGACCGTGGCTCCGGCCGCGAGCGCCAGCGCCGGGGCCATCGCCACGAGGTAGTCCGAGGAGAACGCCGGCCGCCAGAGAGAGACCGCGAGCGTGGCCAGGAGCGGCGCGATCAGCCAGAGACCGAGGAGCACCGCGGTCGACAGGTCTGCGCGCGGGACGTACCGGAGCCCGAGCGCCACGAGCCCGGCCAGGGCGGCCACTGCGATCACCGGGTTCGAGCCCGTGATCGCCCAGAGCGCCTCTCCGACGCTGCGGGCGGTGGGCGAGTCGAGCCAGTCGAGACGCCATGCGTCGGTGCGAGCGAGGAGCACGACGTACCCGGCGACGAGCGCGATCACCGCGCCGACGGCCGCGGCGGCGACCGTCACCCGCGCCGGACGTCGCAGCGCGAGCAGCGCGATGTGGGCGGCGAGGACGCTGACGGCGGCGAGGCTCGCCGTCGCCGTCAGGGCCATCAGGAGGACGTAGGCGAGCCACCACGGCAGGCGGTCGCCGTCCGTGGCTCGGAGGAGGGCGTAGGTGGCCGCGGTGACGAGGAAGAGCGCGAGGGCGGGCGAGGCGGCATGGAGCGCCGTCCCGAGGACGAAGCCGCTCGTCGCCATCGCGAGCCCCGCGACGGCTCCCGCCAGCCACCCGAGGAGCTGCTTGCCGATCAGCACCGTCACCGTCGCTGCGAGCCCCGCGAAGATGACGGACGGGTACCGGACAGCCTCCTCGGAGCTGCCTGCGATCGCGAGCCAGGGCTTCCAGAAGAGGTTCGTCGTCAGATGGGCGAGGTCGTCGTTCCAGGCCGTCTCCCACAGACGTCCGATCGGGCCGTCCGCGAGGCCGAGCCGCTGCGCCTCGTCGGCCTGGATCGGCTCCCGTCCGATCGACAGCTCGGCGAGCGCGGCCGTCACGAGCGCGGCTGCGGCCGGCGCCGCCCACCACAGGCGCGCGCCGATCGCGCCCACCGCCCGCTCGGTCGGCGTCGGGGCGAAACCCTCCGTCACCCCATCGAGGGTACTCCGGTCGGCGGTCGGAGGCCCCTCGCGGAAGCCGCCGCGTCTGCGCTCACGCAGCGGCCGGGGCCGGTCGCACCCGTCAGCGGGCGCTCAGGAAGTGCTCGGCGTCGAGCGCTGCCATGCACCCCGAGCCGGCGGCGGTGACCGCCTGCCGGTAGGTGTGGTCCTGGACGTCCCCGGCGGCGAAGACACCCTCGACGTTCGTCTTCGTCGACTTCCCCGCGGTCACGAGGTAGCCGCTGTCAGGCTCGTGGTCGAGCTGGCCGAGGAAGAGCGCCGTGTTCGGGTCGTGGCCGATCGCGACGAAGAGGCCGTCCGTCTCCAGCTCCGAGAGCTCCCCGGTGACGGTGTCGCGCAGGCGGACGCCCGTCACCTTCTGGTCGCCGAGCACCTCCTCGACCGTCTTCGAGAGCACGAGCTCGATCTTCTCGTTCGCCCTCACCCGGTCGACCATGATCGGTGAGGCGCGGAACTCCTCGCGCCGGTGGACGAGGTACACCTTGCTCGCGAAGCGGGAGATGAACGACGCCTCCTCCATTGCGGAGTCCCCGCCGCCGACGACGACCACGATCTTCTCGCGGAAGAACGAGGCGTCGCAGGTGGCGCAGTACGACACGCCGCGGCCCTGGAGCCGCACCTCCGACTCGAGGCCGAGCTGGCGCGCCGACGCGCCGGTGGCGACGATGACCGACTCGCCGCGGTACTCGTCGTCGCCGACCCACACGCGGAACGGCCGCTCGGAGACGTCGACCCGCGTCACGTCGTCGGTCAGGTACTCGGCGCCGAAGCGCTCGGCCTGCTGGCGGAACTCCTGCATCATCGTCGGCCCCATGACGCCGTCCGGGTAGCCCGGGTAGTTCTCGACGTCGCTCGTGATCATGAGCTGACCGCCCCAATTGAACCCCTCGATCACGAGCGGCGCGAGGTTGGCGCGGGCGGTGTAGAGAGCCGCCGTGTAGCCGGCGGGGCCACCGCCGATGATGATCACGTTCCGGACGTCGTTGCTCACGGTGCTCCTATCGCAGGTCGCGGTCGGTGGGACGGGTTCGGAAACCCTACGACGAGAACGCGCGATCGTGTCGCGGTGTTCCACGCGCGCGCATCGCGGGTCGGCTTCCCGGATCGCGGGCGCGGCGCTTCCGGATCACGCGCTAGGCGGCGTCGCCCGCGACGATCCCGAGGGGGAGCTCCTCCGTCAGCTCGCGGGCGGCCGGCGACGGCTCGCGGGTCGCGAGCTCGGGAGCGGACGGCCTCCGCGTCGCCCGCTCGATCGGGGCCAGCTCCGGGGCCTCGACGCCGGTGATCCCGTGGCGCTCGAATGCCCGCGCCTGGGGCAGCACGCGGGTCTCCAGCGAGCCGACCGTCTCGTTGTAGGCACGGACGGCGCCGTCGAGGGACTTCCCGAGCTTCGCGACGTGCGCGCCCATCGTCGACAGGCGTCGGTAGAGCTCGCGTCCGAGATCGCTGACCTGGCGCGCGCTCTCGGCGATCGTCTCCTGCTGCCAGCCGTAGTGCACGGCGCGGAGGAGCCCGATCAGGTTCGTCGGCGAGGCGGGGATGACGTTGTTCGCGATCGCGAGCTCCATCAGCGTCGGGTCGTGGTCGAACGCCGCGCGGAGGAACGTCTCGTCGGGCAGGAACATGACGACGAACTCCGGCGTCGAGGGCAGCTGCCGCCAGTAGGCCTTCTGGCCGAGCTTCTGCAGGTGATCGCGCACGTGCCGCGCGTGATCCGCGAGATGACGGCGGCGCGCGGCGTCGTCGACGCCCTCGTGGAACGCCTCCAGGTACGCGACGAGCGGCACCTTCGAGTCGATCACGACCGTCTTGCCGCCGGGGAGGCGGACGACGACGTCGGGGCGGAGCGTCCGGCCGTCGGCGTCGGTCGAGGTGGACTGCTCGTCGAAGTCGCAGTGCGGCAGCATCCCGGCCATCTCGATCACGCGCCGGAGCTGGATCTCCCCCCAGCGTCCGCGCACGTGCGGCGCGCGGAGCGCCGTCACCAGGTTGCCGGTCTCGGTCCGCAGACGCTCCTGATCGGCCCGGAGCTGACGGACGCCCTCGGTCAGCGCGCCGTACGCCTCCTGCCGGGCGCGCTCGAGCGCGCCGACCTGCGTCTCGACCTTGCCGAGCGACTCGCGGAGCGGCTTCACGTAGGCGTCGAGCTTCGTCTCGGCGAGGCCGAGGAAGGCGTCCGTGTTGTGGCGGAGGGCGTCGCTCGAGGCGGCGCGCACGGCCGCGGCGACGCGCTCGTCGAGCGAGCCCCGCTCGGCCTGGAGCAGCGCCTCCGCCTCGACA
>VGCB01000396.1 GCA_016870235.1 Actinomycetota bacterium
CCTGGGGTGTCGGCCGAGGGACCACCCCTCGGCCCAGCCCCCGACACGTTCATGCGCCGGGGTACCGGCCGTCAACACCAACCGGCCCCCCATATCGTCTTCAGGAAACGATTCGATCGACCCGAACCCCAGCCCTACCCGAGCGGGGCCGTGTTCTCGCGCGTCTGGTACGTCGGTCCCTCACCCCACCGGACGCGCGAGAACACGGCCAGGCAGGCAATCAACTCAGCGCTTCGGCCCCCGCGACGATCTCGAGGATCTCCTGGGTGATCTGGGCCTGGCGGGCGCGGTTCATCTGCAGGGTGAGCCCGTCGATCAGCTCGCCGGCGTTCTTCGAGGCGTTCCGCATCGCGGTCATGCGGGCGCCCTGCTCGGAGGCGGAGGACTCGAGGAGCGCGCGGTACACCTGCGTCTCGACGTACACGGGCAGCAGGCGCTGGAGGATCTCCTCCGGCTCGGGCTCGAAGATGAAGTCGCCGCGGAGGGCGTCGTCGCGGCGCTCGTCCTCGTCGGTCTCGAGCACGTCGGCGGAGATCGGCAGGATCGCCTGGTCGGTCACCTGCTGCGTCAGCGCGGAGACGAACGTGTTGTAGACGAGGAGGACGCGGTCGACCTCGCCGTTGACGAAGAGCTCCGAAGCCCGGTGGGCGATCGCCTGCGCGTCGGCGTAGCCGGGACGGTCGGTGAAGCCGACGAACTCGCCCTCGACGTGGCGCCGCCGGAAGGTCAGGGTCGAGCGGCCCTTCTTGCCGACGGCGAGCCAGCGGACCGTCTTGCCTTCGGCCTCGAGCTGGCGCTCGAGCGCGAACGCCCGGCGCAGCACCTGCGCGTTGAACGCGCCTGCAAGACCACGGTCACCGGTCAGCGGGACGAGGAGCACCGTGTTCGTCTCCTCTCGCTGCTGGAGCAGCGGCAGGCTGCGGACCGAGCCTGCGGCCCTCCCCACGCCTGAGATCAGCTCCTGCATCGTCGAGGCGTACGGCCGCATCGCCTCGATCCGCGTCTGGGCGCGCCGCAGCTTGGCAGCCGCGACGAGCTCCATCGCCCGCGTGATCTTGCGTGTGTTGCGGACCGACCGGATCCGCCGCTTGAGGTCTTGAACGGACGCCATCTCGACGGACTAGCCGACCAACCCCTTCTCCTCTGCAATTGCGAATCCATCGACGAATCGTCTCAACGATTCGTCGAGCTTGCCGTTCGTCTCGTCGGTGATGTCGCGGGTCTCCTCGATCGAGCCGTAGATCGAGCCGTCGGCGCGGAGGGTCTCGCGGAGCTCCTCGTGGAAGCGCGGCACCTGGCCGACCGGGATTTTGTCGAGGTACCCGTGGATGCCGGCGTAGATCGCGACGACCTGCTCCTCGAACGGCCACGGCTGGAACTGCGGCTGGTTGAGGGTCGCGACCATCCGCTCGCCGCGCGAGAGCGCCTGCTGGGTGGAGGCGTCGAGCTCGGAGCCGAACTGCGCGAACGCCTCCAGCTCGCGGTACTGGGCGAGGTCGAGGCGCAGGCGGCCGGCGACCTTCTTCATCGCCTTCGTCTGCGCGTTGCCGCCCACGCGCGACACCGAGATGCCGACGTTGATCGCGGGCCGCACGCCCGAGTAGAAGAGGCTCGACTCGAGGAAGATCTGCCCGTCGGTGATCGAGATCACGTTGGTGGGGATGTACGCGGAGACGTCGCCCGCCTGGGTCTCGATCACCGGCAGCGCAGTGAGCGAGCCGCCGCCGAGGTCGTCGGACAGCTTGCACGCGCGCTCGAGGAGCCGCGAGTGCAGGTAGAAGACGTCGCCGGGGAACGCCTCGCGGCCGGGAGGGCGCCGCAGGAGCAGCGAGAGCTGCCGGTACGCGTCCGCGTGCTTCGTGAGGTCGTCGTAGATGCAGAGAGCGTGCTTGCCGTTGTAGAGGAAGTACTCGCCCATCGCGGCGCCTGCGAACGGTGCCATCCACTTGATCGGCGCGGCCTCCTGCGCGGGGGCCGAGACGACGATCGTGTAGTCCATCGCTCCCGCGTCGCGGAGCTTCTCGACCACCTGCGCCACGGTCGAGGCCTTCTGGCCGACGGCGACGTAGATGCAGATGACGTCGCCGCCCTTCTGGTTGATGATCGTGTCGACGCCGATCGCGGTCTTGCCGGTGCCGCGGTCGCCGATGATCAGCTCGCGCTGGCCGCGGCCGATCGGGATCATCGAGTCGATCGCCTTGAGACCCGTCTGGAGCGGCTCGGCGACCGGCTTGCGGGAGATGACGCCCGGCGCCTTCCACTCGAGCGGCCGCGTGGCGCTCGCCTGGATCGGGCCCTGGCCGTCGAGCGGGTTGCCGAGCGGGTCGACGACGCGGCCGAGGAAGCCGTCGCCGACAGGCACCGACATGACCTGGCCGGTGCGACGGACGGGCTCGCCCTCCTTCACGTGCTGCCACTCGCCGAAGAGCGCGCAGCCGACGTTGTCCTCCTCCAGGTTGAACGCGATCCCGACGACGCCGTGCTCGAACTCGAGCCGCTCGAGGGAGACGCAGTTCTCGAGGCCGTAGACGCGCGCGATGCCGTCGCCGACCTGCAGCACCGTGCCGACCTCGGAGAGATCGGTCTCGACGTCGTACTGCTCGATCCGCTGCTTGAGGATCGAGGTGATCTCTTCGGGGCGCAGTTTCATCGGTGTGGTGCTCCTTGTCGGTCAGTTCCTGGTCGCGAGCTCGCGGCGGAGGCGTTCGAGCCGGCCGCGGACGCTCGCGTCGACGCGCAGCGAGCCTGCCTGGAGGATCAAGCCGCCGATCAGCGACGCATCGACGGAGCGGGTCGCCTCGACGCTGCGGCCGGAGGCTGACTCGATCTGCTTCACGATCGACGCTGCCTCGTCGTCGGAGAGCGCGTGCGCGGTCGTCAGCTCGACCGCGATCCGGCCCTCCGCAGCGTCCGCGATCGCGTCGAACTCCTGCGCGATCACGCGGAGCTCGCCGGCCCTGCCCTTCGACGCGACGAGGCGGAGGAAGTTGCGCAGCACCTCGGTCGACCCCTCCGAGATCTGGCCGAGCACGTCGGCCTTCGCTCCCGGATCGAGCTGGGGGTTCGAGAGGAACGCCGCGAGCTCGGGGCTCGCCTCGAGGGCGTCTTTGAGCGCGCCGAGCTGGGAGCGGACGTCCGCAACCGCCCCCTTGTCCGACGCCGCCTCGTACAGAGCGCGGGCGTAGATGCGCTGCGCGGCGGCCACTAGTTCCTGCCGCGCTCCAGCGACGAGAAGTCGAGCCCGGCGATCGCCTCCTCGATCAGCCGCCGCTGATCCGCCGAGTCGAGCACCTTGCCGACGACGCGCTGCGTCGCCTCCACGGTGAGGTTCGCGACCTCGCCGCGGATCTGGTCGATCGCGCGCGCCGTCTCGGCGTCGATCTGCTTCCGCGTGTCCTCGAGCCGTCGCTGCCGCTCGGCCTCGGCCT
>VGCB01000397.1 GCA_016870235.1 Actinomycetota bacterium
CCGCCCCACCCGCTCCTGACCGGGTCGGACACGTCGTAGCCGCAGAGCCCGAATCGGAGACGATTGCGACTGCGAGCAACCACCTGCGCCGGGTGACCACGGCAGTCTGAAAGCCATGCTCGCCTGAGCGGCGTGCGATTCGCCGGATTCCCGCGCGTCTGCTACGTCGGTCGAGTCACCCAGCAGACGCGCGGGAATCTCGGCGGGGATTAGAGCGCCGAGGCGACGGTCGTGCGGTGGCTCGCATGCCACGGCACGGTCAGCCGCTCGGCGAGCGTGACGAGCCAGAAGCCGACGGCCCCGATGACGGCGAGGTAGACGACGCCGGCGACGAGCGTGGCGGAGTCGCCGACGCCCTGCGCGCGCAGGATCACGTAGCCGAGCCCGCTCGAGCCGACGATGAACTCGGAGACGACGGCCCCGATCACGGACGACGTCCAGGTGATGCGAAGGCCGGCGAACACCGCGGGCAGCGCATTCGGGAAGCGCAGCCGGCGGAACGCGTCGACCGGCGACGCTCCCATCGAGCGGGCGAGGTAGACCTTCTCCGGCTCGAGCGAGCGGAGCCCCGTCAGCGCGGTGACGACGATCGGGAAGTAGCCGAACAGGGTGATGACGACGAGCTTCGGCGTCATCTCGAAGCCCCACCAGACGATGAAGAGCGGCGTCAGCGCGATCAGCGGCACGAACTGCGTGGCCACGAGGATCGGGAAGATGCCGAGCTCGAAGGCGCGGACGGTCGCCGTCAGCGAGGCGATGGCGAGCCCGACCGCGACTGCGATCGCGAACCCGGCGAGGATGAGCACGATCGTGTCGACCGCGCCCTGATGGAGCTCCGAGGAGTGGACGACGAGGCGCACCACGTCGGGGAGCGAGGGCCACAGGTACGGCGGCGCGTCACCGACCGTCACCCACAGGTGCCACGCGAGGACGAGCCCGCCCACGAGCCCGATCGGGTAGAGGAGCTCCAGGCGCCGGCGACGGCGGCTCCGGCGGGCGCCGTCCTCGACGATCCGCGAGAGCTCCGGCCCGGCCCCGCCGTCTCCGGGCGGGGCCGGGCGCGAACCGGCGTCGATCAACGCGTCCCGACTACTTCTTGAGGGACGCGTCGAGGTAGAAGTTGGTGAACAGCTTCTCGGCTCCCGGCACCGCGTTCTGGATCCCGAGGAGCGGGCTCGACTTGAGGAGGTTGACGGTCGTGCCCCAGTCCTTGATCGACATCCAGCCGAGTGGCTTGCCCTTCGCCGCCGGCGTCCGCGCGAAGTTGCAGATGATCTTCCAGGTCGTGAGGCTCCGCTCGTAGCTGTTCGTCGTCGTGATCTTCGTGCGCGTGAGTGGTGCGCTCCTCCGGCCGGCGGGTCTCGTTGACACCGCGCGAGCCGCGACCATATAACCACAGCCGTGAGCGCCCGTCCCGAGCTCCCCGAGGACCTGCGCGGGATCAACGTGCGCGACTTCCTCGAGGAGGCGGCGGCGCGCGATCCGGGGCGGACGATGATCCGGACGCGGTCCGGCTCGATCACCTACGCGGAGCTCGACCGCGACGCCTCTCGCGCGGCGGCCGCCTGGCAGGAGCTCGGCGTCGGCAAGGGCGACCGCGTCGTGTTCATGGCCGACAACGGCCCCGAGTTCATCGTCGCCTGGCTGGGGCTCGCGAAGATCGGCGCCATCCTCGTCGCGGTCAACACTCGCTTCCAGGCGGCGGAGACCCGGTACCTGGTCGAGCACGCGGAGCCCCGGCTCCTGCTCGCGAGCGCCGCCCACGCTGCCGTGCTCCGCGAGGCGGCCGCGGGCGCGGGGAGAGGCGATGCGCTCCTTGGGCTGGGGACGGCGGTCGGGGACGGGGACTTCCTCGAGCGCCTCGGCCGGCAGCGGGACGGGTACGACCGCGAGCCGCTCGCGGCCGACGATGTCGTCAGCTTCATCTACACGTCGGGCACGACGGGGCGGCCGAAGGCGGTGATGCAGACCCACGGGAACTACGTGCTGACCGGGCAGGCCTACCCGACGTGGCTGCGGCTCGACCCGGGCGCGACGCTCTACTGCTGTCTGCCGCTCTTCCACATCAACGCGCAGGCGTACTCGACGATGGGCACGATCGGTCTCGGCGGCACCCTCGGGCTCGTCGAGCGGTTCAGCGCGAGCCTCTTCTGGGACGACGTCCGCAGCATGGGGGCGCAGGCCTTCAACTACATCGGGGCGATCGTCGCGATCCTCATGCAGCGGCGGCCGGACCGGTGCGAGCGCGACCACTCGCTCCGTGTCGCGTACGGGGCGCCGTCGTTCCCGGTGGAGCAGCGGCGGGCGATCGAGGAGCGCCTCGGGTTCACCGTCATGTCCGGGTTCGGGATGAGCGAGACGACGTTCGGGCTGACCGAGGAGCCCGTCACCGACCGGCCGTCCGCCTCGATCGGACGCCCGCGCCTCCATCCCGACCGGCGGATCACGAACGAGGTGCGGCTCGTCGACGACGCGGGCGTCGACGTCCCCGTCGGGCAGGTGGGCGAGCTGATCATCCGCAACCCCGTGACGATGAAGGGGTACTTCCACGACCCCGAGCGCACGGCGGAGGCGCTCCGCGACGGCTGGCTCTACACGGGCGACTACGCCCGGCGCGACGAGGCCGGCTTCTACTACTACGTCGACCGCAAGAAGGATCTCGTCCGGCGCCGGGGCGAGAACGTCTCGAGCGTCGAGGTCGAGCTCGTGCTGATGGAGCACCCGGCGGTGGAGGAGGCTGCCGTCGTCGGCGTGCCCGCCGAGCTCACGGACGAGGAGATCCTCGCGATCGTCGTCCCTCGGGCCGGACAGGTGCCGGATCCCGGCGAGCTCGCGGCCTGGTGCGCGGACCGGCTCGCCGACTTCAAGGTGCCGCGCTACGTGCTCGTCGTCGACGCCCTGCCGAAGACGCCGACCCAGAAGGTGGAGAAGGCGCGGCTGCGGGCCGAGCTCACCGACCGCTCCGGCTGGTGGGACCGCGAAGGGGGCTGAGCCTCGGCCGGAGAGGCTTAGCCGGGGACGACGAGGGGGGCCCGCAGCCGGCGGATTGTGGCGAGGACGCTCGAGGCGACGATCGCCGACGTGCGTGGGTTGGCCGAGGGGATGTTCTCGAGCCGGAGCGTCAGCGTGCCCGCGGCGCCGCGGACGTGCAGGATCGCGGCGTTGGCTTGGAGCGCAGGATCCGCGACGACGCGGGCGCGCGTCCGCTCGAACCCGATGCCCGCGAGCGCGACGGCGGCCGCGACGTTCGTCGTTTTCGGGAAGCGGCCGACGACCTCGGCAACGCTTCCCTCGAAGAGGACGAGCGGCTCGGCGAGGCGCTCCGCCTCGTCGGCCGGGAGCAGCGTCTTCGCGGGCTTCCGCTGCTCGATCACGACCTCGTCGACTCCGGCCTCGGCCGCGGCCGAGAGGGCGTCGAGCCCGCCG
>VGCB01000398.1 GCA_016870235.1 Actinomycetota bacterium
CGCAGGTGCGCGACCATCCGAGGATCGCCGTCCTCGAGCACACGACGATGCGCGGCCTCCGCGTCGCGGCCGGTCGCGTGGTCGGGATCCTCACCGATCGCGGCGAGATCGGCGCGCGCGCGACGCTGCTCGCAACCGGCGGCAGCACCGCGCTCTGGTCGCGGACGACGAACCCGCCGACGTCGGTCGGAGACGGGATCACGGCTGCCTACCTCGCAGGAGCGGCTGTCGCCGACCTGGAGCTGACGCAGTTCCATCCGACCGCCCTCCGCGGGACGTCGACGCTCCTGTCGGAGGCGCTGCGCGGCGACGGCGCGCTGCTGCTCGACGACGAGGGCGAGCGCTTCACCGACGAGCTCGCGCCGCGCGACGTGGTCGCACGGGCGATCGCAGGCCGCGGCGGGGCGCTGCTCGACCTGCGCACGGTCGATCGCGGTCGCTTCCCGACGCTGATGGACGCGATCCGCCGTCACGGCTTCGATCCCGACCGCGAGCCGGTCCCCGTCTCGCCGGCAGCGCACTACTCCGTCGGCGGGATCGTCACCGATCTCGACGGCCGGACGGAGCTCGGCGGGCTCTTCGCCGCCGGCGAGTGCGCGGCGACCGGCGTCCACGGCGCGAATCGCCTCGCGTCCAACTCGCTGCTCGAGTGTCTCGTCTTCGGGCGGCGGGCGGCGATCGCGGCGCAGGAGGAGCCGGGCGTTCCGGCCGCGCCCGCGGCCGTCGCGCACGTGGCCGACGACCGCGTCACCGACGAGCTTCGCCTGGCGATGTGGGATCGCTGCGGCCTCTTCCGGGACGCCGAGGGGCTGCAGGAGCTGGCCACCGCGCCGCACCTCCTCGCGCGGCTCGTCGCGGCCTCCGCGTTGCGTCGGGAGGAGAGCCGCGGCTGCCATTTCCGTGTCGACTTCCCCGCGGAGAATCCGGCCTACGCCGGCCATGTCGTCCTTCGCCGCGACGCGGCGCCGGAGCTCGAGCCATGGGCGTGACGCTCGACCTCGCCGAGGAGGTCCGCAGCGTGGTCGCGGCGGCGCTCGCCGAGGACATCGGCACGGGGGACGTGACGACCGAGGCCGTCGTCCCCGCCGAGGCGAGGTCGCGGGCGACCGTCGTGCTTCGCGAGCCGGGTGTCGTCTGCGGTCTCGACGCGGTCGGGGCGGCCTTCGCCGCCCTCGATCCGGGGGCTCGGCTCGAGCGCCTGGCGGCGGATGGAGATCTCGTCGAGGCGGGCCCGGTCGCCCGCGTCGAGGCGACCGCGCGCGCGATCCTGACCGCCGAGCGGACGGCGCTCAACATCCTCGGGCGCCTCTCCGGGATCGCGACGGCGACCCGACGCCACGTCGACGCGATCGCGGGAACCGGCGCCGTCGTGCTCGATACCCGGAAGACGACGCCCGGCCTGCGCCGGCTCGAGAAGCACGCCGTGCGCTGCGGCGGCGGCGTCAACCATCGCTTCGGGCTCGCCGACGGCGTCCTCGTCAAGGACAACCACCTACTCGCCGTCCCGTCGATCGCGGAGGCCGTGAAGCGGCTCCGCGCCTCGACCGCGCTGCCGATCAAGGTCGAGTGCGACACGCTCGACCAGGTCGACGAGGCGCTCGCCGCCGGCGCCGACGCCCTCCTCCTGGACAACATGACGCTCGCCGACCTCCGCGAGGCCGTCCGCCGAAGCAGCGGGCGCGCCCGGCTCGAGGCCTCGGGCGGGATCACCCTCGACACGATCCGCCAGGTCGCGGAGACGGGGGTCGACGAGATCTCCGTCGGCGCGCTCACCCATTCCTCACGCTCACTCGACGTCTCCCTGGAGGTCTCATGACCGTCATCGCCGAAACCGCCCTGCAGGAGGAGATCCGCGATCTTGCGCGCCGGCGCGACGCGGTCATCCTCGCCCACAACTACCAGCTGCCGGAGATCCAGGACGTGGCCGACTACGTCGGCGACTCCCTCGGGCTCTCGCGCGAGGCGGCCGCGACCGACGCCGACACGATCGCCTTCTGCGGCGTGCACTTCATGGCCGAGACCGCGGCGATCCTCTCGCCCGAGAAGACCGTCCTCCTGCCCGATCTCGACGCCGGCTGCTCTCTCGCCGACTCGATCACCGCCGATCAGCTCCGTGCGTGGAAGGCCGAGAACCCCGGGGCGATCGTCGTCTCCTACGTGAACACGACCGCCGCGGTGAAGGCGGAGAGCGACTACTGCTGCACCTCCGGGAACGCGAAGGCGGTGATCGAGGCGATCCCGGCCGATCGGGAGATCCTGTTCCTCCCCGACATGCACCTCGGCATGTGGCTCGAGCGGGTGACGGGTCGCAAGCTCCGGCTCTGGCTCGGCGAGTGCCACGTCCATGCGGGGATCCGGCCCGGCGACGTCGAGCGCTGGCAGTCCGAGGCGCCGGACGCCGAGCTCCTCGTCCATCCCGAGTGCGGCTGCGCGAGCCAGTGCATGGCCTTCGGCAACGGGAGGACGCACGTCCTCTCGACGGAAGGCATGATCCGGTTCGCCCAGGGGTCGCCGAAGAGCCGGTTCCTCGTCGCCACCGAGACGGGGATCATCCACCGGCTGCAGAAGGAGGCTCCCGGCAAGAGCTTCGAGGCGGTCTCGGAGCGGGCGGTGTGCAGGTTCATGAAGATGACGACCCTCGGGAAGCTCCGCGACTGCCTCCGCGACGGCAAGCACGTCGTCACGGTTCCCGACGACGTCGCCGCGAAGGCCCGCGGCGCCATCGACCGGATGGTCGCGATCGGCTGATGCGGCGGAGAACGAAAGGCGGAATCGAGATGAGGCGGATACTTGTGGCGGTCGCAGCCGTCCTTGCCGTCGGCGTCGCAGCCGGCTGCGGCGGCGACGGCGGAGACGACGCGGCAACAGGCGGGGGGCTCCGTGTCGCCCTCTCGGCGGACGCGGGCCAGCTCAACGACAACGGCTTCAACGAGCTCGCCTTCAACGGCCTCAAGCGCGCCGAGGAGGAGCTCGGGATCGAGACGCGCGTGGTCGAGAGCACCTCGTCGGCCGACTACATCCCGAACATGACCGCGCTGGCCCGCCAGGGCTACGACCTCGTGATCGGCGTCGGCTTCGCGCAGGGCGACGCGATCGCGGCCGTCGCGAAGAAGTTCCCCGACACGAAGTTCGCGATCGTCGACGTCGACCACAGCTTCCTCGAGGGCGCTCCCGCGAACGTGCAGGGGCTCCTCTTCCGCGAGGAGCAGGTCGGCTACCTCGTCGGGTACCTCGCCGCGCTGGCTGCGAAGCGGAGCGGCGCCGAGGCGATCAGCGCCGTCGGCGGGTTCAAGGAGCCGCCGGTCGACCGCTTCCTCGCCGGCTATCGGGCCGGGGCGGAGGAGGCGGTGCCGGGGACGAAGGTGCTGTGGGGCTACTCGAACGACTGGGAGGATCAGGCCAAG
>VGCB01000399.1 GCA_016870235.1 Actinomycetota bacterium
TGGAGCGGGAGATCAGGCGATAGCAGACGCGCAAGCCCGCGAATCCTGAAGCAGGGGGAGGGTCCCCCTGACCCCCTCCGCGGCAACTGCGCAGGATCGCAGGCATCGGCTCGCTCGCCCGTCACCCGAGCCGCGACTCCCCAGCTCCCCGTCCGACTTCAGTCGGACGGCTCGGTGCTGCGGCTGCAGTCCGCCACCGCCGATTCTCGTCCGGATCGACGCACGCCGGCCAGCCGCGGCAGGAACGCTCAACTTCTCCCCGGCGGGTGCGATGACGGGAGCATGGCTGCTGTTCCCACCGAGCAGGTGACGATCAATCTGAAGAGCGCCGGCGGCAACGTGATCGGCGCGCGGCTCGTCCGCTACGGCGACCGCTTCGGCAAGGACTACCAGTACACGCACGACTCGGCGGTCCCCGTGATCGAGTTCCGGATGGGCGGCAGCTCTCCCCGGTGCCCCTTCCTCGGTGCGTTCATGCCGTCGCTCTTCCAGAACATCTCGATGGAGATTCGCTTCTCCCCCGACGGGTCGCTCAAGAACGCGCTCCCGCTCGACGAGACCGAGCGGCTCTTCCGCTGGCTGTCGCAGAACGACGTCATCGACGGCGGCGACGACCTGATCTAAGCGCGGTTCGGGTCAGCGCACGACGGCGTTCGCGGGCGTGCGCCCCTCGAGGAGCACCGCCCGGAGCGCCTGGACGCAGAGCATTCCCATCGCGACCCGCGTGTCGCGCGTGGCGCTGCCGAGGTGCGGCGCGAGCACGACGTTCTCGAAGTCGAGGAGACCCTCGTGCACGCGAGGCTCGTCCTCGTAGACGTCGAGCGCCGCGCCCGCGATCCGGCGCTCGCGCAGCGCCTCGACGAGCGCCGCCTCGTCGACGATCGGCCCGCGCGCGGTGTTGACGAGGACGGCGGTCGGCGACATCGCCGCGAGCTCACGCGACCCGATCAGGTGCCGCGTCTCCGCGGTGAGGGGGCAGTGCAGGCTGACGATGTCCGCCTCGGGGAGCAGCGAGAGCAGGTCGTCGCCGCGACCGGCGAAGCGCGGCACTGCGCCGAACGCCTCCGCCAGCCGGGCCGTCTCGCGGCCGATGCGCCCGGGGCCGACGATCAGCAGCCGCCTGTCCGCGAGCCCGCTCCCGAGCATGAACTCGAGGCTGAACCTCCACTCCTCGCGCCGGCGGATCAGCCGGTCGCCCTCCGTGATCCGGCGGAGCAGCGAGAGCAGCAGGCCGATCGCGAGCTCGGCAGTCGCGAGCGTCAGCACGTCCGGGGTGTTCGAGACGACGACGTTGCGGCGCTTCGCCGCCTCGAGGTCGATGTTGTTGACCCCGACCGCGTAGTTCGCCATGACCCGTAGCTGTGGCCCGGCGGCCTCGAGGTACGCGTCGTCCACCGTCACCGTCAGCACGGACATGATCCCGTCCGCACCGGTCGGCGCCGGCACCAGCTCGAAGTCCCTCGCGATCGCCTCCTCGACCTCGGCAGGGACGCGGCTCGTCAGGTGGACGCGGGGGCGCACGGCGCCATCATCGCCGAAACGCCCGCACTACGATTCGCCGGACGACCCAACTCCACTCCCCCGGAGGATCCCGATGAGCTCGAAGTCGACCGCCACGCCCGAGAACGCCCTGACGCCGGAGGAGATCGACGGGCGGCTGCGCTCGACCGCGCTCGCGCGGCTCGCCACGCTCCGGCCCGACGGGATGATCCACCTGACCCCGATCTGGTTCGACTGGGACGGGAGCTCGT
Source organism: Actinomycetota bacterium (assembly GCA_016870235.1). The sequence goes on from VGCB01000399.1 coordinate 1,752, forward strand.
TCCGGCTCACGCTCGGCGCTGGGCGCGTCCATCTCAAGAATCTCGCGGCCGACAAGCGGATCACGATCCTCGTCGACCAGGATCCACGGCTCGAGAAGGGCCTCGCCGCGGGCGCCTGGGCGATCGAGTGCCGCGGCACGGCGACCCTCTCGCAGGACGAAGCCCTGATCCGGGAGGTCACGCACGCGGTTCTCGTCAAGGCGCTCGGAGCCGCCGACGCGGAGCTGTACACCGAGCCGATCATGGCCGAGGGCCGCACGATCGTGACGATCACCCCCCACGCCTGGCACACCTGGGACTACAACAAGGCCGACTGAGGTCGCCCCTCGGGCCCGGGCGCCCTCACCTGTGGACGATGCGTTGCAGCCGCCGTTGTCAGCGTGTTGCACCGGTGCTTCGAACACTCCCCAGGTCGCCACCCCTGCGCCGCTCCGCCCCGCCACAGCGTCGAACCGGCTCGCCCGAAACGGCCAACCACCCCTCTTGAAAACCGGTGTCAAACACTGGTTGTGGACAACGGGCGGCTTCGGTGGACAACGGTGCCCGCCCGAGCGAGGACGCGTCGGGTCAGGCGAGGAGGTGGCGACGGGCGGCGAGCGCAGCGACGATCCGCTCGACGTCGGACTCGACGTTGTAGAAGTGGAGCGCGATCCGGAGGTTGCCGTCGCGGAAGGAGGTGACGATCCCCTCCTCGCGCAGCTCGCCGCAAAGACGCACGACGTCAGTCGAGCGGACGCAGACGAGCGGCCCACGCTCCGCGGGGCCGGCAGGCGTCACCACGGTCGCCCCGAGCTCGCCGAGCCGCCCGATCAGCGACCCCGCAAGCGCCGAGACGTGGGCCTCGATCGCGCGTGTGCCCGTCTCCTCCACGATCGCCAGCCCGGCCACGGCGGCGTAGATGTTCGGCACCGCGGGCGTGCCCGACTCGAACCGGCGGGCGTCCGCGGCAGGGCTGTAGTCGTAGATGTCCATGCGGAAGATGTCCTCGTCCGCGAACCAGCCGGTCTGCGACGGGGTCAGCTCGGGCAGGAGCCCCGAGCGCACGTAGAGGTAGCCGAGCCCCGCCGAGGAGAGAAGGTACTTGACCGTGCCGCCGGCGAGGAGGTCGACGCCCAGCTCCGCGACGTCGAGGTGGATCGCGCCAGCCGCCTGGTAGCTGTCGGCAAGGCAGAGCGCGCCCTTCGCATGGGCGAGCTCGGCGATAGCACGGAGGTCCTGGCGATGCCCGGTCCGGTACGAGACCGTGGCGCAACAGACGAGAGACGTCCGCTCGTCGATCGCCGCCTCGAACCGCTCCAGGGGAATCGCACCGGACGCGTCCGGGCGGACATGCACGATCTCCGCCCCGCGAAGCTCCTGCGCGTGCGCGATCTGGCCCACCGTCGGGAACTCGAAGTCGGAGACGACGATCCGCGGCCTCGTGCGCAAGGGTAGGGCCGACACGACCGCGCTGACGCCCTGCGAGACCGAGGTCGTGACGGCGATCTCCGCCGGCGCCGCCCCGAGCAGGCGAGCGAACCCCGCGCGGGCCGTCTCCGCGCGCTCGACCCAGTGCTCCCACTCCGCGCCGTTGCGGTCCCAGCCGTCGAGGTACTCCTCGTACGCCGCCCTGACCCGATGCGAGAGCGCGCCCTGCGA
>VGCB01000400.1 GCA_016870235.1 Actinomycetota bacterium
GTCGCCGCTGTGGTCACCGCCGCCGAGATCGGCGACCTCCGCGTGCCGATCCGGCTCCAGTTCGCGGCGACCGAGCGATCGGGCCTCGCCCTGCAGCCGCTGCTCGCGCACGAGCGCGTCCGCTACGTCGGCGAGCCGGTCGCCGTCGTGCTCGCCGCCGACCCGTGGATCGCAGAGGACGCCGCCGAGCTGGTCGGTCTCGATCTCGACCCGCTTGCGGTCGCCGCCGACCCCGTCGCGGCCGTCGGGGGAGCACCGGCCGTCCACGAGGCGCTCGGCGGCAACGTCGTCGAGTCGGTGCCGACGCGCTACGGCGACGTCGACGCGGCGTTCCGCCGCGCCGATGCCGTCGTCTCGCGGAGGTTCGTCCTCGGTCGCCAGACGGCGGCGCCGATGGAGACGCGCGGCCTTCTCGCGGAGCCCGACGGCGGCCGCCTGACCGTCTGGGGCGCGGCGAAGGTGAAGCACTACAACCGGGCTGCGATCGCAGAGCTGATCGGGCTCGCGCCGGAGGCGCTGCGGCTCGTCGAGGTCGACGTCGGCGGGGGATTCGGCGCCCGCGGCGAGCTCTACCCCGAGGACGTGCTCGTCCCCCTCCTCGCGCAGCGGCTCGGCAGGCCCGTCAAGTGGATCGAGGACCGCGCCGAGCACCTCGTCGCCGCGAACCACGCCCGGGCGCAGACGCATGAGCTCGAGGTCGCGGTTGCGGCCGACGGCACGCTCCTCGTCTTTCGGGGCACGCACTGGGTCGACCAGGGCGCGTACGTCCGCACGCAGGGGATCCTGCCGGCACTGCTGCCTGCCGGGCATCTCCCGGGGCCGTACCGCTGGGAGGCCTTCGAGCTCACCGCGCACGCGGTGATCACGAACCGGACACCGATCGGCACCTACCGCGGCCCCGGCATGACCGAGGCCGCGTTCGTGCGCGAGAGGATGCTCGACATCGTCGCGCGCGAGATCGGCGTCGACCCGATCGAGCTTCGGCGGCGCAACCTGATCCCGGGCGAGGCGATGCCGTTCGTCTACGACCTCGGCCCGCACCAGCCGCCGATCGCGTACGACAGCGGCGACTTCCCGGCCGCCTTCGAGCGGATGCTCGCCGCCGCCGATCTCGACGCCGCGCGGGCGGAGGCGGCCGGCGACCGTGAGCGGATCGGGGTCGGCGTCGCCGCCGCGGTCGAGCTCGGCGCCATCGGCCCCTTCGAGGAGGCGTCCGTGGAGGTCGGTGCCGACGGCGAGGTCGTCGTCCGCGCCGGCGTCGCCTCGCTCGGCCAGGGCGTCGAGACCGCGCTCGCGCAGATCGCGGCCGAAGGTCTCGGCGTCGACCCCGCTCTCGTCGACGTGCGCTTCCACGACACGGACGACGTCTCCTCCGGGTTCGGCTCGTACGCGAGCCGGAGCACCGTCGTCGCCGGGAACGCCGTCGCGCAGGCCTGCCACGAGCTCCACGCCCGCGCCGCCGAGGCGCTCGAGGCCGAGCCCGGCGAGGTCGTCCTCGCTGGCGGCGAGGCGCGGGCCGGCGATCGCATGCTTCACCTCGCCGAGCTCGGCCGCGTGGCCGGGCGGTTCGACAAGCCGCACCCCTCGTACTCGTTCGGGGCCCAGCTCTCGGTCGTCGCCGTCGACGAGGAGACCGGGATCGTGCGCCCGGTCCGCCACGTCGTCGCCGCCGACGTCGGGCGGGCGATCAACCCCGCGCTCGTCGAGGGGCAGCTCGTCGGGGCGGCGCTGCAGGGGATCGCCGGCGCGCTCCTCGAGGAGCTTCCCTACGACGAGGACGGCCAGCCGCTCGCGCTCTCCTTCGCCGACTACCGGCTGCCGACGGCCGCCGAGGCGCCGGAGATCGTCCCGGTCGTGATCGAGTCGGCGGTGCCGGGGAACCCGCTCGGGATCAAGGGCGCGGGCGAGGCCGGGATCGTCGGCGCCGGCGCTGCGGTGGCGAACGCGGTCGCGGACGCTCTCGGCGGACGCACCGACCTGACGACGCTCCCGCTCACGCCGCAGCGCGTCCACGCCACCGTTCGGGGGATCTGAGGCCGCGGCGCGAACCGGGTCTTCCTTCCCTGCGAAGGACATCCGTGACAGTCTCTGTTCGACAGACCACGCTTGCACGAGAGGACGCCGCGCATCAGCGCATGAGGAAGCAGCGGCTCGACCGAGGAGGCGGCCTGGCTGCGGTTCGAGCGCGAGCGCGTCGCCCGGGCGCTCGCGATGCTGCCCGACCAGCAGCGCGAGGCGATCGAGCTCGCGTACTACGGCGGCTTCTCGCAGTCGGAGCTGGCGGAGAGGCTGGGCGTGCCGCTCGGTACGATCAAGAGCAGGATGTTCGCCGGGCTCGCCCGCCTGCGCGAGCTCCTCGACGATGTCGCTGCGGAGGGATCATGGCATCCGGAATCCACGAGCTAGCCGCGGGCTACGCGCTCGACGCTCTCGACGAGCCCGAGCGGGAGGAGTTCGAGGAGCACCTCACCTCCTGCGCGCGCTGCCGCGAGGAGGTCGCCTCGTTCCAGGAGGTCGCCGCGGCGCTCGCGATCCACGCAGCCACGGGGCCGGCCCCCGAGCCCGCGCTGCGGCGCCGGGTCGTCGCGGCTGCGCGCGAGGAGCGCCAGAACGTGGTGCCGATCGGTCGCCGTCGCCTGGACGGGCTGCCCGGGCTGGCGACGCTGACGACCGTCGCGGCCGCGGCCGTGCTCGTACTCGCGATCTGGGCCCTCTCGCTCCGCGGCGACCTCAAGGACGCTCGCCTGGCACTCCGGATGAACAAGGACGTCACTGCTCTGCTCGCCGACCCCGGTGCCCGCCGGGTGGCGCTGGCCGCGGGCGACGGGCAGGTCGTCGTCGACGGCAAGGGACGTGCGGTGCTCGTGCTCAACCGGTTGCGGCCGATCACCGACGGGCGCACGTACGAGGCGTGGGTGATCGAGGACGGGGTCGCGACGCGCGCGGGCCTCTTCGACGGCGGCGGTGCCCGGACGATCGTCCCGATCGAGGTGCCCGTCCCCGACGGCGGCATCGTCGCCGTCACGGTGGAGGCGGCGGGCGGCGTCGACCGGCCGACGCGGCAGCCGATCATCGCGTCCTCGCCCGTCTAGTGCGGCGTCTCACAACGTTAGGCCGGAAACGATTGTTGTGAGACACCGCACTACCATGCTTGCTGCACGCCGGCCATGCCAGGACGGTGCGGAGACACCGGACGGGCGTGATCCTGAAGCGGTCGCAGCGCGTTTCACCCGGTTTCGGGTGCAACGCTGCGAGAAGCCGCACTAGCGCGGCGTCGGGGCTGCGCGGAGCGGGCGCGGTGCGAGCGGGCGCCGCGGGCGCGGACGCTACCGTGGGTGCGTGACCCGGAGTGTCGTCTCTGCGGCCGCGGCGGTGGCGGCGCTCGCGG